>JAGRED010000072.1 GCA_020446725.1 Parvularculaceae bacterium
CCGCCCCTTGCGCGGCGAGCTGCTGCGCGCAGCCCCAGGCGATCGAATTCTTGTTGGCAACGCCCATCACGAGGCCGCGCTTGCCCTTCATGAGGGAGCCTGAGGGAAACGAGATTTCTTCGCTCATCGGAAGGCCTTTCAAATGGGAGGGGTCGGTCAGGCGCGCGCGACGACGAGACAGCCGTTCGTGCCGCCGAAACCGAATGAATTCGTCAGGAAGCAGTCGATCTGCGCATTGTCGACGCGTTCACGCACGATCGGCAGATCGGCGAATTCAGGGTCGATCTCTTCAATATGCGCGCTTTCGCAAAGGAATTTGTCGCGCATCATGATGAGGGAATAGATCGTCTCCTGCGCGCCGACGGCGCCGAGCGAATGGCCGGTCAGCGACTTCGTCGAGGAGAAAGGCGGGATCTTGTCGCCGAAAACCTCGCGCAGCGCCGCGGTCTCCTTCGAATCTCCGACCGGCGTCGACGTGCCGTGCGTGTTCACGTAATCGACCGGCTGTTTCACGGTTTTCAGCGCTTCGCGCATGCAGCGCACCGCGCCCTCGCCCGACAGCTGCACCATGTCATAGCCGTCCGAGTTCGCGTAATAGCCGACAATCTCTCCATAGATCGGCGCGCCGCGCGCCTTGGCGCGCTCCATCTCTTCCAGCACGACGACGCCCGCGCCGCCGGCGATGACGAAGCCGTCGCGGTTCTTGTCATAGGCCCGCGACGCCGTCGTCGGCGTGTCGTTGAACGCGGTCGCCATCGCGCCCATCGCGTCAAAGAGGTTCGCCATCGTCCAGTGCACATCCTCGCCGCCGCCGGCGAAGACGACGTCCTGCTTGCCCCACATGATCTGTTCGGCAGCCGCGCCGATGCAGTGCACCGAGGTCGCGCAGGCCGACGAGATCGAATAGTTGAGCCCGAGGATCTTGAACGGCACGGCGAGCGTCGCGGAATTCGTCGAGGACATCGCCTTCGGCACGACCGTCGGGCCGATGCGCTTGGTGCCTTTCGTCTCGCGCGTAATGTCGGCGGCCTGGACGATCGATTCCGTCGACGGCCCGCCGGAGCCCATCACAATGCCGGTCATCGGGTGCGAGATTTCATCGGGCGCAAGGCGCGCGTCGTTTATCGCTTCGTGCATGGCGATATAGTTCCACGCAGCGCCCTCGCCCATGAAACGGCGCGTGCGCCGGTCGAGCGCTTCTTCGACGTTCACCGGCGGCTTGGCGTAGACTTGGCATTTGAAGCCGCGCTCAGCGAATTCAGGCGCGAAAGCGACCCCGGATTTCGCCTCCTTCAGCGCACGCGTCACTTCCGCGACATTGGCGCCGATCGAGGAAACAACGCCCATTCCGGTGATGGCGACACGTCTCATAAATCTCCCGTCGCAATCTTGTTGTCGAAGCGCCTCGCCCCGAAACGACTGCTCTAGCGCGGCATGCGCAAATACGCTGCGCAGGTTCAACTGTATGATCATGCGACGCCGATTGCGAACCGGCGCCCGACGATCTAGCCGAGGGCGCCGGCGTCCAGTTCGGCGGCGGAGAACAATCCGACCCTCAGATCCTTTGCTTCGTATATCTTTTTGCCGTCTGCAAACAGTCGCCCTTCGGCGATGCCGAGTTTCAGCCGGCTGTTCATCACGCGGCGCAGATCGATTTCATACCGCACCAGTTTCACCTCAGGCGTCACCTGGCCGCGGAATTTCACCTCGCCGCAGCCGAGCGCGCGGCCTTTGCCCGGAAGGCCGGACCAGGTGAGGAAAAAGCCGACCATCTGCCAGAGCGCATCGAGCCCGAGGCAGCCAGGCATCACCGGATCGCCCGGGAAATGGCATTCGAAAAACCACAACCCCGGATTGACGTCGAGTTCGGCGACCATGCGGCCCTTGCCGAAGGCGCCGCCGTCGCTCGTGATTTCCGTGACGCGATCGAACATCAGCATCGGCGGGACGGGCAGTTGCGCCGTGCCGGGCCCGGCGAAGCCGTTCATGCCGCACTGCAGCAATTCTTCCCGCGTAAAACTGTTCTTTTCCGTCATGCGTTCCAGGACCGGCGGTTGCGCTTTCGCCCGTAGGTAGTCGGCGGGGCGTGCCTGGTCAATTCCGCCGGTCAGAGGCGCCCGGAGCCTCGCCGCCCCAGACGGCGTCCGCATCGACCCAGCCCTTGGCGGCGCCGGCGGAAAGGAGAAGCCGGCCGTTCCGGCGCTTGACGAGCCGCGCGAGAACGCCAGCGCCGAGATGCGCGCTGACCGCCGCATTTTCTCCCGGCTTTCGCGTCAGTTCGACGGGCGCGATTGTCAGGACATGCGTCTGCGCTTTCAGCGTCGTCTGATGCGCCCAGCATTCATCGCCTTCGGAATCGCGCAGCTTGCGCCAATGATCGACGGATTCGGCGACGATGAGGACCGGCGCGCCGCTGCGCTTGAAAACGAAGCGGACAGGATGTTCAAAGCTCGGCCCGATCCGGCAATTCGTTTCTTCGTCTTTCAGGCTGACGAAGCGCGGAACCGGCAGGCCGGACGGCGTATCGCGCCGCACGGTGTCCTCGGCTTGCGCCGGCATGCCGGCCAAGCTCAAATAGCCGATCACAAGGATGAAGACGGCGACGCGCGGATTCATGGTCAAGCTTCCGGGCAGTTGGCTTTGCGGCGGCGACGCCGGATAATGATCAGAGTGTTGATATCGCCCGGCGCCCGTTAACGGGCCGTTAACCAGCCGGTCCGCCCGAGACGAGATTGAAAGAATGCCGCATCGCCGCCTGAAAGTCGGAGTGACGAGAAAACTGCCGCAGGCGGTCGAGACGAGATTGGCCGCGCTGTTCGATGTCGCGTTCAACGCCGACGACGCCCCCCTTTCCCGCGAGGAACTCGTCGCGCTCGCGCGCGACGTCGACGTTCTCGCGCCGACGCTCGGCGACACGCTCGATGCGGCGTTTTTCGAGGCTGCTGGCGAACGCATGAAGCTGATCGCGAATTTCGGCGCCGGCGTCGATCATATCGACATCGCCGCTGCCAAGGCGCGCGGCGTCACCGTGACGAACACGCCCTCGGTTCTCGCCGAAGACGCGGCGGACATGGCGATGGCGCTGATCCTCGCCGCGCCGCGCCGTCTCGTCGAAGGCGTCAAGGCGATCGAAAGCGGCGCGTTCAAGGGCTGGTCGCCGACATGGATGCTCGGCCGCCGCGTGAGAGGAAAGAAGCTCGGCATTATCGGCCTCGGCCGCGTCGGCGAGGCGGTCGCGCGACGCGCCCGCGCCTTCGGCCTTTCAATTCACTATCACAACCGGAAACCGATCAATCCGCATATCGAGGAAGAGCTTGACGCAACATTCTGGCCCGACCTCGACGAAATGCTGCCGCGCATGGACATCGTTTCGATCAATTGCCCGGCGACGCCGCAGACGCGCCATCTTCTTTCGCGCGAACGCCTCGCGCTGATGTCGCCGCACGCTTATGTCGTCAACATTTCGCGCGGCGAGATCATCGACGAGGAAGCGCTCGCCGACGCCATCGTTTCCGGCAGGCTCGCCGGCGCCGGGCTCGACGTCTTCGAGAATGAGCCGAAGCCGAATGAACGGCTGATGGCGGCGGCCAATGTCGTCCTGCTGCCGCATATGGCCTCGGCGACGATTGAAAGCCGCATTGAAATGGGCGAGCGCGTCATCATCAACATCAAGATGTTCGCTGACGGCCATAAGCCGCCCGACCGCATCATTCTTGGCCTTGAATAAGATTGCGGGCGCGGAAAGCATCCGCGCCCGCATCCCCACAACGCCCCTCAGCAGCAAGCCGAAGCGCTTCAGCTTGACGCCGCCCCTTCAATCGCAAGCACTTCGCCCGTTTCAGCGACATCGATCGCAATCTCGGCGCCGTCCGCCGTCACGCCTTCAATCTCATACACAAACCGGCCGTTCGACCGCACCGACGTTTCCGCATAGGTGATGCGAAACGCTTCGAATCTTTTTTCGATCGCCGCGAGAACGTCGGCGGGAAGGGACGCTTCCGCCGTTTCCATTTCCACTTCTTCAAGTTCGCCGTCGGCGTAGACGTCAACTTCAATGCGTCCGCCGCCCGGGCCTCTGCCTTCGAATTCGTAGACAAGCCGGCCCGATTCTTCTTCGACCTCGATGCGGTCGACATCAAGGCCTGGCGCCGTGTTTATCGCAGTTTCGCGCGCGGCGGTCGGAACTTCCTCCATCGCGACTTCTTTTCCGGCCATCGCCGGCGAAGCCGTCATCATGAGCGCAATAAGCGTCGTTCGAACGTGCATCGCAAATCACCATTCAGTTTCGTCGGCCGTTCGCCGACGCGGCGCGCGTTACGCGCGGAAGGTGACAGTGACGCTACGAAAAAACGACATCTCGACTACATCGAATACGGCGCGTTATGCGTCGCGCCGACGCGAGAGGATGCGGCGCGCAGCGGCGAGAACCGGTTTTTCAACCAGCCGCCCTTCATGCAGAAGCACGCGCCCGTCATTGTTGTCATACGCGTTGATGATCGCTTCCGCCTTTTCGACTTCTTCGCGCGTCGGCGTGTAGATGTCGTTGATCGGTCCGACCTGATCGGGATGAATGCAGCTGCGCCCGGTGAAACCCATCGCCTTGACGCGCCGCGTTTCAGCGATAAGCCCTTCCAGATCGCGAACATTGAGATAGGGAACGTCGAGCGTCTGGCAGCCCGCCGTCGCGGCGGCGGCGATGAGCGAGGCGCGCGCAAAATAAAGCGCATCCCAGCTCATATCCGCGCCAAGCGCAGCGGAAAGATCGGCGCCGCCGAAAACGACGCCGCCCGCCTCGCCGACGCTGTCGCAAAGCGCAGCGACGTCCCGCAAGGCTTCAGGCGTTTCCATCAACGCCCATGGCGCCGCGCGCGACCCCAGCAAAGCGCGAAGCTGTTCGACCTCGGCGCGCCCGCGCACTTTCGGCGCCAGCACGAAATCGGGACGCGCCGCGCTATCGATAAGAGCAAGAGCGTCGCGAAGGCCTTCCGCCATTTCCAGCGTATTGACGCGCAACCCGATCTTTACGGCGCGCGCGCCGCCGTCTGAAAGAAACGCAAGCGCCTCCTTGCGCGCCGCCGCCTTGTTCGACGGCGCGACCGCATCCTCAAGATCGATGCACACCGCGTCCGCGCCGGAGCGCGCCGCTTTGTCGAAGCGCTCAGGACGATCGCCCGGCACGAATAAGAATGATCTGAACATTTCCGTTTCCAATGCCGCGCGAATGATCGCCGAATGCGCTGCGCGGCGCAATTGCCTGACCGGACGCGATGCAGTCTAATCACAGCATGGGATTTTACACAGAGCATATCGAGCCCGCGCTCGTGTCATTCGCCTGCTCGATGCCGGCGATCGCCAGGGAGCGGGCGGCGATCGTGCCGGAGGCGTCCGGAACGGTGCTCGAGATCGGTTTCGGCTCCGGCCATAATGCGGCGTTCTATGATCGGGCGAAGATCACGCATCTATTCGCGCTCGAACCCTCACCGGCGATGCGCAGAAAACCCGCGAAGCGGATCGGGGCCCTGCCCTTCCCGCTCGACTGGCTCGATCTCAAGGCCGAAGAAATTCCGCTCGACGAGAAATCCGTCGATACGGTGCTCGTCACCTATACGCTGTGCACGATCCCTGAGGTCTCAAAGGCCCTCGCCGGCATGCGCCGGGTCCTCAAGCCCGGCGGCAAGCTCGTTTTTCTTGAACATGGCGCCGCGCCGGATCCCGGGGTCCGGCGCTGGCAGGACCGCCTCAATCCCATTTGGGGACGGCTCGGCGGCGGGTGCAATCTGAACCGCGACCCGGCGGCGCTCATCCGCGCGGCGGGCTTCGAAATCGAGCGCCAGGACGCCCATTACGCCAAGGGCGCGCCGAAATTCGCCGGATACATGTATCGGGGCGTTGCATTCGCGTAACGCGCGGGCCGGATCGCAATAAGGTGAGCCTGACGCGCGCGATTTTAATTTGATTTGAACCTTTATTTCCTAAATCTATCGGTGAGGCGTCGTCGGGGCGGCGCCACATGTTGCGTTTAGAATTCGGTAAGGATCGTCCGTGGGCGGGCAAAGGCATCTGACGGGAATGGCGGCGGGCGCGCTGGCGCTCTGGGCTGGCGCGGCTTTCGCCGACAGCGCCCCCATGCCCAATCCTTTTTCCAGATTTTCGACCCAGGACGCCGTCGTCCTTGCGGTGCGTTCTGAATTCGCCCCCGCCGGCGGCCATGTCCGCGTCACGGTCTATGACGGCGAAGCGACGTTTCTTGAAACGGCGGCCGCGAAACTCGAAGCCGAAGTGAATGAGGAAGGCGTCGCCCTTCTCACCATTGCGGACCTCAAACCCGGCGATTACGCCTTCGTCGCCTATTTCGACGAGAACGGCGACGGCAAGCTCAACCGCAGCGTCATCGGCAAGCCGAAAGAGCCCTATGTCTTCTCGAACGACATCAGGCCGAAGCTGAGAAAGCCGACTTTCGCGGAAACGAAGGTCGCCGTCGCGCCGGGCGAAGTCGTCGTCCTGACGCTCAAGGACTAATTCACCGTCAGCAATCAATCGCGTGCGATGGAACCGCAATCCGGACAGGCCGGATCGCGCGGCAGTTTCAGCGTGCGGCTTGTCGCGGCCAGGCCGTCATAGAGGAAGAGGCGGCCGGCGAGACTGTCGCCGATCGACAGGATTTCTTTCAGCGTTTCGAGCGCCGCCATCGATCCGATGACGCCGGCGAGCGGGCCGAGAACGCCTTCTTCCGCGCAATTGACCTGTTCATCGCGCGGCGGCGCGGCCGGAACGAGGCAGCGATAACAGGGAAGCGCTTCGCCCGCCCACGGCTTGAACACGGCGAGCTGCCCTTCAAACCGCCCGATCGCCGCGGAAACAAGCGGCTTTCGCGCCGCGATGCAGGCGGCGTTCAGCGCAAAACGCGTCTCGAAATTATCGACGCCCTCGACGATGACGTCATAGGCGCCGACATGATCGCCGACATTCGCGGCGCCGATTTTTTCATTCAGCGCGATGACCCGGATTTCAGGGTTCAGCGACCGCGCAAAGGCGGCGGCGCGATCGACTTTCGCGGCGCCGACATCTTCATCGCGATAGATCGTCTGGCGCTGCAGGTTTGAAAGCGCGACGCAATCATCGTCGATGACGCCGATAACGCCGACGCCCGCCGCAGCGAGATATTGCAGGATCGGCGCGCCGAGCCCGCCGGCGCCGACGATGAGAACCCGCGCGCGGAGCAGTTTTTGCTGCCCTTGCGCGCCGACCTCACGAAGCAGGATGTGGCGCAGATATCGTTCGCGCGCATCGGCGTCCAGCATGCGACGTTCACCACCAGCCCAACAGGCGCCCAAGCGTCGCCGTTGCGATTAAAAAGGCGCCGACGACGATGAGCGCCATGCCGAGACCGCGGCTGGTGACGCCGCTTTCGCGCACGAGAAGGCCGACGAAGACGCACACGAAACCGATCACAATGAACGCATTGCGAAAGCCGATCGCCAGATCGTCGCCGAACGTCATCGTCCCGTCGAGCCGAAGCCTCCCTCGCCGCGCGCCGTGTCATCTAGGGCGCCGACTTCTTCAAACTGCGCCTGCCAGACCGGCGCGATCACCATCTGCGCGATGCGCTCGCCGCGCCGGATCACGAACGCTTCCGGGCCGTGATTGACGAGGATCACCTTCACCTCGCCGCGATAATCGGCGTCGATCGTTCCGGGCGCGTTGAGGACCGTGACGCCGTGCTTGGCGGCGAGCCCGGAACGCGGGCGCACCTGCGCTTCCCACCCCTCAGGCAGCGCCATTGAAAGCCCGGTCGGCGCGAGCGCCGTTTCGCCGGGCTTGAGGACCAGCGTCTCGCCTTCGGCGAGCGCCGCGCGCAGATCGCAGCCCGCAGCGCCCTTCGTTTCATAGGACGGCAGCTCAAGCCCCTCGCCATGCGGAAGGCGGCGAATGCGCACCAGAGGCGGACGGCGGGCGGCGTCATCGAACATTGAGAAGACCCTGTTTCAGGCTTTTGAACTTACGTCGCGGCGAAACAAATTTCACCCGCGAAATGCGCCTAAAGCGCCGACGCGATCTCGGCATGGATCGCCCGCGCGGCCGCGGCCGGATCCGCCGCGGCGATGACCGGACGGCCGACGACGAGATGATCCGCCCCGGCGCCGATTGCGGCGGCCGGCGTCACGACGCGCTTTTGATCGTCGAGGGCGGCGCCGGCGGGACGAACGCCCGGCGTCACGATTGCGAGAGCCGCGCCGAAACGCGTGCGGATCGCCTCCGCCTCCCGCGCCGATGCGACGACGCCGTCAGCGCCCGCTTCCGCCGCAAATTCGGCGCGCCTGAGGACAAGGTCTTCAAGCTTCATTGAAATGCCGCCCGCCGCGAGGCTTTCCTGCGTTAGGCTGGTCAACACAGTGACGCCGAGGATTTTCAGGCGCTTGTCATCGCCGCGCCCGGCGACGGCGCCTTTGAGAACGTCAGGCTCGGCATGCACGGTCAGGAAATCGCCGCCGAGCTTCACAACGCTTCGAACGCCGCGCTCGACCGTCGCGCCGATGTCGTGAAATTTGAAGTCGAGAAAGACTTTCTTTCCCGCCTCGCTCAGCGCCGTTGCAAGATCGAGCCCGCCGATCGGCATCAGCTGATAGCCGATCTTGTAAAAGGTTCCGTCTTCGCCGAGGCGCGCGACAAGCCGGTTCGCTTCGTCCGTCGTCGGAAGATCAAGCGCGATAATCAGCCGGTCGCGGTCGGTCATTTCTTCTTCGCCTTCTTTCGCGTCGGTGATGCGCGCAATTTCGGCGTCGA
>JAGRED010000073.1 GCA_020446725.1 Parvularculaceae bacterium
ACCGAAGCCGGCTATGTCGGCGAGGATGTCGAGAACATCATCCTGAAGCTTCTTCAGGCGGCCGATTACAATGTCGAACGTGCGCAGCGCGGGATCGTCTACATTGACGAAGTCGACAAGATCAGCCGCAAATCCGACAACCCGTCGATCACGCGCGACGTGTCGGGCGAGGGCGTCCAGCAGGCGCTTTTGAAGATCATGGAAGGGACGGTCGCATCAGTGCCGCCCCAGGGCGGACGCAAACATCCGCAGCAGGAATTCCTGCAGGTCGACACGACGAACATCCTCTTCATCTGCGGCGGCGCATTCGCCGGGATCGAGAAAATCATTTCGTCGCGCCACGCCGGAACGTCGATCGGCTTCGGCGCCAAGGTCGACGCGCCGGATGACCGGCGCATCGGCGAGGTGCTGAAAACGGTGGAGCCGGAAGACCTGTTGAAGTTCGGCCTCATTCCGGAATTCGTGGGACGGCTTCCGGTCATCGCGACGCTTGAAGACCTCGACGAGGCGGCGCTCATCCAGATTCTCACCCAGCCGAAGAATGCGCTGATCAAGCAATATCAGCGGCTCTTCGAGATGGAGGATGTGAAGCTCACCTTCACCGAGGACGCCAAGCTCGCGATTTCGAAAAAAGCGATCGCCCGCAAGACCGGCGCGCGCGGCCTGCGCTCGATCATGGAGGGCATCCTCCTTGATTCGATGTTCGAGCTGCCCTCGATGCAGGGCGTCGTCGAAGTGGTCGTCAACGCGGAAGTCGTCGAAGGGCGCGCCAAGCCGCTCCAGATCTACGAAGACCGCGGCAAGGAAAAGATGGAAGTCGACGCCAGCGCCTAGGGCGCCGGGGCCGGCCTCAGCAGAATGGATTGACGGGACGGCGCCGATCGGGCGCCGTCTTTTTTTGAGTCCCCCGTTTTTTGAGCCCGGCGCGACCCTGCCCCGGTCGTTTTCCCGAACCCGTTATCGCGGGTTGAAACCGCAGGCCGGCGCGCCACATTATGCAGGCGTCCGTCGCCGTCCTGGCTTCGGCAGCCTTCCCTGAAAACGCAGAGAAAAGCCTGCGAGGCGTTAAGGAGATGCTGCCAAGATAGGGATGGACGCGAGACCGGGCGCCCCTGTCGGGGCCCGAGCGTAAAGGAACAAAGATGTCTGAGACGCAGAAATACGCCGTCCTCCCGCTTCGCGACATCGTCGTTTTCCCGACGATGGTCATTCCGCTTTTCGTCGGGCGGGACAAATCCGTGCGCGCGCTCGAATATGTGATGGAGCAGGACAAGAAGATCCTCCTCGTCGCGCAGAAAGATGCGAGCGACAACGACCCTAAAGCCGACGGCATCTACTCGATCGGCGTCATCGCATCCGTGCTGCAGCTTTTGAAACTGCCTGACGGCACGGTCAAAGTGCTTGTCGAAGGCGAAGAGCGCGCTAAGGTCGAACGGTTCACCAAGACCGATGAATTCTTCGAGGCTGAAGCGACGACGCCGCCGGAAATCGAAGGCGAGGATGCGGAGCTTGAAGCGCTTGCGCGCTCGGTCGTCACGCAATTTGAATCCTACGGCAAGCTGAACAAGCGCGTGCCGCCCGAAGTCATCGTGTCGATCAATTCGATCGAGGACCCGGCGCAATTGGCGGACACCGTCGCCTCGCATCTCAACATCAAGATTTCCGAAAAGCAGGAGCTGCTTGAAATTTTTGACGTCGGGGACCGGCTTGAGCGCGTCTACGCGCTGATGGAAGGCGAAATGAGCGTCCTTCAGGTGGAAAAGAAAATCCGCAACCGCGTGAAGCGGCAGATGGAGAAGACGCAGCGCGAATATTACCTCAACGAGCAGATGAAGGCGATCCAGAAGGAGCTCGGCGAGGGCGACGATTCGCGCGATGAAGTCGCCGAAATCGAAGACCGCATCAAGAAAACCAAGCTTTCAAAGGAAGCGCGCGCCAAGGCGGACGCCGAGATCAAGAAACTGCGCCAGATGTCG
>JAGRED010000074.1 GCA_020446725.1 Parvularculaceae bacterium
AAGGGCGCCGTAACGGCGAAGCCCGCTGTCGCGATATTCGGCTTTTTCGTCGCCGGCGCAGGATTGCTGTCGCGCGCGCCGGCGTGAATGGCGGTCACGGCGACGCTTTCCGTCGGGGAAGGCGTGACACCTGGAACAGGGTCATTGCTGCTGACGGCGGCTGGCGCACGCGCAGGGCGCGCGAGCTGGTATTCGGGCGCGACGGCGACATAAATATCGGCGGCGAGAAGAGCGAGCATGAGAATGATCGCTGTTACAATCGCAGCGCGCGTCCTTAGCCGGGACGACAAGAGACGATGCGCGCGCCGCCGCATCAGGGTTTGCGCTGACGCCGCGCGAAGGCGAAGCCGGCGATCGCGCTGCCGAAGAGCAGGACGCCGCCTGGAAGCGGCACTTCCGATACGAGCAGGTCCTGCGTGCCCGCGGCGCTGAAAACATTGAAGCGGACGGGTTCGAAACTTCCCGTCACCAGCAGCGACCAGAACAGATTCGCCTTGGCGAAAACGTCGAGCGAGAGAACCTTGAACGAACCGGTCGCAAGATTGAAATTGGCGGCGCCGTCTTCAGTGATTTCCCAGATGATCGTCTGCATGGCGGCGGCCGACGTCGCGTCTTTGAGACCGAGGCCCGATGTCATGAAATTGCCGTAGAGGATTTCAAGCGCGGTTCGATCGGCGCCGTTCTGGAAATAGGCGGCGCCGCTGACGCGCTGGTGGTCTTTCGGCAGGGTCAGTCGCTCATCGAGCTGAAGGCAAAAAGTCTGGAAATTCGTCCACGCGTCATCATCCTGGTATTGCAGGCTGAAGACGCCGGCGCCGACCTGGCGATTGACGCCGTCATGGCTGATCGTGACGTTTCGACCGAGCCCCGTGGCGAAAACCGACGAGCCATTGTCCGGATTGTCGCGCACGGTGACGAGCGCGGCTTGCGCGCCGCCTGAAAGCGCCAGAAGGGCGGCTGCGGCGGAGAAAATCGTCTTAAATCGGGACATGAAGGCCTCGAAACGGGGTGGTTGAGCGGTTTCGAGAGCTCTCACTTCAAGATTGCGGCCAGACGGTTTGCGACCGCGCGCCTTGTTCCCGGCGGCGACGAACGGCTATAGGCCCCTCAACGCATTCTCGAGAAAGACCAAACCCGCCCCATGCCCCGAATCCTCATCACCTCCGCGCTGCCTTACATCAACGGCATCAAGCATCTCGGCAATCTCGTCGGATCGATGCTGCCGGCCGATGTCTATGCGCGGTTCGAGCGCGCGAGGGGCGCCGACGTCCTCTTTCTCTGCGCGACGGATGAGCATGGAACGCCGGCGGAACTTGCGGCGCGGGCGGCCGGCCAGACGGTTGAGCATTATTGCGCCGAGCAGCACGAGATTCAGAAAAAGGCGTGCGAGGAATTCGGTCTTTCCTTCGACCATTTCGGTCGTTCGTCGAATCCGCAGAACGAACGGCTGACGCAGCACTTCGCAGCCGTGCTTGAAAAAAACGGGCTTATCGAGGAGCGCGTCGATCGGCAAATTTACTCGATCGACGATCAGCGCTTCCTGCCCGACCGTTATGTCGAGGGGACGTGCCCGCATTGCGGCTATGAAAAAGCGCGGGGCGATCAATGCGACAATTGCGGTCAACTGCTCGATCCGATCGAGCTGAAAGATCCGTATTCGTCTATTTCAGGATCGAAGAACCTCGAAGTGCGCGTAACGAAGCACCTCTACCTTCTTCAGTCGAAACTGCAGAATGCAATCGCGGACTGGGTGGCGTCGAAACCCGGCTGGCCGCAGCTGACGAAATCGATCGCCGGCAAATGGATCAAGGAAGGCCTGCAGGACCGCTCGATCACGCGCGATCTCTATTGGGGCGTGCCGGTCGAGGCGAACGGCAAACCGCGCCCCGGTTTTGAAGCGAAAGTTTTCTATGTCTGGTTCGACGCGCCGATCGAATACATCGCCTGCACCGAGGAATGGGAAGCGGCGGGCAAGGGCGCAAACTGGCGGTCATGGTGGCGGCTCGACGACGGCGCCGACGACGTCCGCTATGTGCAATTCATGGGCAAGGACAATGTCGCCTTCCACACGGTTTCCTTTCCGGTGACGCTTCTGGGGTCTGGCGAGCCGTGGAAGACGGTTGATGCATTGAAGTCGCTGAACTGGCTGACCTGGTATGGCGGCAAATTCTCGACCAGCCAGAACCGCGGCATATTCATGGACCAGGCGCTTGGGCTTTTGCCCGCCGATTACTGGCGCTGGCATTTGATGGCGAACGCGCCGGAATCCGATGACACGTCCTTCACGCTCGAACATTTCGCGAGCGTCGTGAACAAGGACCTCGCCGACGTGCTCGGCAATTTCGTCAATCGCATCACCCGCTTTTGCGCGTCTAAGTTCGGGCAGGAGGTTCCAGCCGCCGGCGACTATGGCGAGACGGAAGAAAAACTGATCGCCGATCTCGACGCCAAGATTGCCGCCTATACCGCCGCGCTTGAAGCGATGGAGTTCAGAAAGGCGTTTGCGGAACTGCGCGGCATATGGGTCGCCGGGAATGAATATCTTCAAATCGCCGCGCCCTGGACGGCGTTCAAGACCGATCCCGACCGCGCCGCGGCAGGCGTTCGCGCCGGGCTCAATCTGATCGTGCTCTTCGCCGCGCTCTCATCGCCCGTCATCCCGCATACGGCGGAAAAGATGTTCGCAATCTTCGGGCTCGATCCGAAGGAAGCTGGCCGCTGGCCGAGTTCGGCGCGCGACGCCCTTTCGTTCCTGAAACCCGGCCATACTTTCGAGCTGCCCGAAGTTCTTTTCAAAAAGATCGAGGACGAGCAGGTTGTCGAATGGCGTGAGAAATTTGGCGCGGAGTGAAGTCGGAGAACCCAATGAAAAACCTCTTTTCCCTTGAAGGCCGCACGGCGATCGTAACTGGCGGATCGCGCGGGATCGGCAAGATGATCGCGCGCGGCTTTCTCGACTTTGGCGCGCGCGTCTATATTTCCGCGCGCAAGGCAGAGCAGTGCGAGGCCGCCGCCGAGGAGCTTTCCCAATACGGCAAATGCGTCGCCATTCCGCAGGATGTCTCGACGATCGAGGGCTGTAAGGCGCTCGAACGCATCTACGGCAAATCGGAATCCTCGCTCGACATTCTCGTCAACAATGCCGGCGCCGCCTGGGGCGCCGAATTCGACGAGTTTCCGGAAAGCGGATGGGACAAGGTGATGGACCTTAACGTCAAGTCGCCTTTTTTCCTGACGCAGGCCTTCCACGAAAAGATGAAAGCGGCGGCGCGGCCGGAAAGGCCCGGCAAGGTGATCATGATCGCCTCGATCGACGGCATCCGCATCAATCCGTGGGAGACGTATCCTTATCAGGCCTCGAAAGCTGCGCTCATTCATCTGACGCGGCGCATGGCGGCGCGGCTCATCAATGACAATATCTGCGTTTCGGGGATCGCCCCCGGCGCCTTCGCATCCGAAATGAACCGCGCGGCGCGCGATCATGAAGACATGGTCTCGAAAATGGTGCCGGCCCGCCGCATCGGCTCTGACGAGGATATGGCGGGCGCGGCGATCTTCCTCGCCAGCCGCGCGGGCGATTACGTTATTGGCGACACGCTCGCGGTCGACGGCGGCGTCGCTTATTCAGGCTTCGGCCATTTCGGAGGATAGCCGGATGACGAAACAGGCGCCGATCAATTCGCCCTTCCACGCAAAATCAACGGCGCTCGACGTCGTCGCAGGCGTCGATCTTTCCGGCAAATACGCGATCGTCACCGGCGGCTATTCCGGCATCGGCGTTGAAACCGTGCGCGCGCTACTGTCCGCCGGCGCCGACATTCTCGTGCCTGCGCTCGACGCCGGCCGCGCAAAGGAAGCCCTGAAGGAGTTCGGCGCCCGGGTTGCGGTCGCGACGATGGACCTTTCCGACCTTGCAAGCGTCAGGAAATTCGCCGGCGACGTCGTCGCAGCGGGAAAACCGGTCCACCTCCTAATCAACAACGCCGGCGTTATGGCGTGCCCTGAAACCCGCGTCGGCGATAATTGGGAATTGCAATTCGCGACGAACCATATCGGTCATTTTGCATTGACGAATGAACTGGCGCCGTCGCTGAAAAAAGCAAAAAGCGCACGCGTCGTCTGCCTATCGTCTACAGGCCACAAATTATCGCCGATCCGCTGGGGCGACATTCATTTCACGAAAGAACCGTATAACAAATGGGTCGCTTACGGGCAGTCGAAAACGGCGAACTCCCTTTTTGCGGTCGAGTTGGACGCCCGCCTGAAAGACGACGGCGTCAGGGCCTTCGCCGTTCACCCGGGCGGCATCGTCACGCCTTTGCAGCGCCACCTTGATCAGGAAGAAATGATTGCGCTTGGCTGGCTCGGGCCCGATGGCGAACTTTCCGAGATGGCGAAGCAGATGTTCAAAACGCCGGAACAGGGCGCGTCGACGACGGTATGGGCTGCGACAAGCGCAATGCTGGATGGCGAGGGCGGCGTTTATTGCGAGAACTGCGAAATCGCCATGCTCGGCGGGGATGCTTCGCCGCGCTGGGCCGAGGTGCAGCCTTACGCCGTTGACAAGAATGAAGCCGCCCGGCTCTGGGAAGAAACCGGGCGGATGATCGGTTGAATTTATTCGCAGGCGCATTTGGCGCGTCGTCGCGCGACGCTATTTTTTCGCCGCTTCGCTTTCCGCCTTCGCCAGGTCGGCGCGCAGCTTCGCAATCATTCTTTCCCGGCGCGCGGTTTCTTCGGCGGCCTGCTTTTCCATGTGGTCGATTGCGTTCCTCAGCGCTTCTGCGCGCTTGGCGGGGTCTTTCGCGCCGGAGCCCGCAATGCAGACGATCTCCTTGTGAACGATTTTTCCGCCATCCGGGCCTTCGCGTTCAATGTCTACCGTCGAGCCCTCTGCGCCTTCGCAGTCCGCGCCGTGATCGCCGTCAAAATCTCCGCTCAGAACGATGACTTTGCGGTGCTCGCCGGGCGCGCCGTCATGACCGAACACATAGGCCATGGCGTCATCATCGCTTGACCAGTCCATTCCTTCAGGCGGCATTGGCGGTTCGATCGGATGCGTCAGGTCGATCGCATGCTCCTCGCCCTTCTTGTTGGTGATGACGACGCGATCAAACGGCGTCTCATCATCCGCGTCGTAGACTTTATCTTCGAGCAGCTTGCCTTTTCTGTCCCAGGCTTTGACGGTTTTCTTGCCGTTCTTCACTTTGATTTCGATTTTCGTCGCGTTCTTCGCACCAGCGACCGTAAGCGTTTCACCGTCGTCGACCTGAATGACTTGTGTTGAGGTTCTGGACGCTTTTCGTCAATCGTCATTGGCTGCGTAGGAATAGCTCGCGCTGGCGGCGACGCCTGCGGCGACAAGCATCGCCGCGAGCAGACGCCCCTTCGCGGCGCCCGATTTCGTACCGGATTTCAATAGCATCAATCTCTCCTTCAAGTGATTGGACATGGCGAGGCTCGCCGCCGGCGCACTGAAGCGTTGCGCGGCGGATTTCACGAGCGCGGCGCCGTAGGCGTAGGAAATGTCGGGCAGGGTTTCGTTGCGCGCGATAACCGCGGCGTCGCATGCGGCTTCCTGGTCGGCGCGGAAAGCGCGGAACGCGAAATGCGCAAGCGGGTTCGGCCATTGCGCCGCAAGAAAAATCAGCGCCGCAAACGTTGTCGCAAGGTCGCCGCGGGCGATATGCGCAAATTCATGAGCGAAAGCGAGCTGGCGTTCGCCGCTTGTATAGGCCTGGCTGAAATCGGCCGGCAGAACGATCACCGGATCGAAGATGCCGGCGACGAGGGGCCCTGCATTTCCATTCGCGATGCGGATGCGCGGCGTGCGGCGCAAGCCGGCTTTCCCCGCGATCACCATCGCTTCCGCCATGGTTTCCGGCGGAGGTTCGGCGGACTCGCGAACAAGACGCGCCATGAAGGTCCGCTGCCTCAAATATTGCAGCGTGAGAAATCCAATTGCGCCGATCGCCCATAACGCAAAAAGCACAGCCGGCGCGCTGTTCGTCGGCGTCGGCGTCGCGGCGATCACGTCAAGCGCGACCGGCGCCGGCGTCCAGTCGAACGCTGGCGGCGGCGGGGCTTGTCGCCATGCGGCGGGAATAATCGACAATTCAGGCGTTGCGAGGCGAATGAGCGGCGCGAGCCACAACAGATAGGCGGCGTCCGGCCCGAAGCGCCGGGCGACGGTGCGCCGCACCGCCAGGATGAGAAAGATCAGGATGCTGACGGCGAGGCTCGTCTCGCCGAACCACGAGATGAAATCAGCGCCGGTCATGTTTCAGCTCTTTCAGGATCGCCTCAAGTTCGGCGATGTCTTTCTTTGTCAGCTTGCCGTTGTCGGCGAGGTTGGCGACAAGCGGCGCCGCGCGCCCGCCGAACAGCCGGTTGATGATCGACGCCGTCGCATCAGCCGCGTAATCATCGCGCGAGAGCAGCGGACGGTAGAGAAAGCGGCGTCCGTCCGGTTCATGCGCGACGACGCCTTTTTCGACGAGGCGCGCGAGAAGCGTCTTGACCGTTTGCGCGCTCCAGTCCTTGCGGTCCCTGAGGCGGTCGGAAATTTCGGCCGCCGCGGCCGGGGCGTGCGTCCAGAGCGTTTCGAGAACCTCAAGTTCGGCGTCGGAGACGCGTTCGGTCATGGCGCGGTTCATCTGACTACAACTGTAGACGTAACACCGTCTACAGTTGTAGTCAATTCGACTCGCCGGACGGATTATGCGCTTTGGCTTGAAACACTAGAAACGAAGGCAATTTACGCAACGCCTAGTGAATGCGGCGTGAAAAGTTGGAGGCGCTCGCGGGACATCGCCAATTGACCCCTAAATGCGACATTTGTAGTATCCAAAGAAATACGGCGCCGCGCCTGTTGAGGATTTGCAATGGGGTTTAGATCAATCTTCCTTCTGCCGATTGCGGTCTTTTGCGCAGGCTGCGCGACGCAGAATGCCGAACTAATGCCGAATAACGAATTTGGCGATCTCTCCCGTTCGATTGATCAAGAATTGCGCCGGCTCGAAACTGATGGAGGATTTGCCGGCGCGCTTATTGTGGAAGCCGGCGGAAAACCTATTCTTGAACGCGGCTATGGACTTGCGGACAGGGAGAATGGGACGCCGTTCACGGTCGATACGGTCGCCCAGATCGGCTCAATCACAAAACAGTTTACGGCGATCGCCGCGCTGACGCTTGCGGACGATGGGCTGTTGCACCTTTATCGTCCAATCAGGACCTATTTGCCGGAAGCGCCGGAACCGGGAGCCAGCCTTACGATCAACCAGTTGATGACCCATACCTCCGGTCTGGCGGAGTATTGCGGCGAGGACGATTTCGAGCCGTTGAGTCGCGATAGGCTGATTGTGGAATGTCTTTCCAAACCTTTGGCATTCGAGCCGGGAACACGGAGCGAATATTCAAATGTAGGATTTTCAATTGTCGCCGCCATAATCGAAAGGGTTACTGGCGATTCGTTGGAAAAGGTTCTCGACGAAAGAATATTCAGGCCGAACGGATTGAAACGAACCGGTTATCATTTTGACGTGAATGACGGCGGATCGTACGCCTATGGATATGATGAAGATGTGCGCCAGGAAAACATATCAGTCCGGATAGATGATCTCGGCGATGATTGGTGGGTGCTGAAAGGCAATGGCGGCATACAGGCGTCAGCGCGCGATATGCAAACGTGGGCGCATGTGCTTCGCGGCGAAGGATCGCTCCGGCGACAGACGATCCGCGCATTTACGACGCCCCGGAACAACTCTGATCCGCGGAGCCAAGAAGCATACGGATGGTTTGTCTTCTTCGATAATGACGGCGAGGTCCTGCAGGTCAGTCATTCCGGCTCCGACGGCGTGTTCTTTTCCT
>JAGRED010000075.1 GCA_020446725.1 Parvularculaceae bacterium
AATGCGAGGAGATGGCGCGGCGCCCCGCCGGATTGTCAATGGCGCCGGGCCTCGTTAGAGCAAAGGCGCGCGCCAAAACGCAATCGACACCCTCGCGCGCCCGTAACGGAGTGATTCATGAAGGCGAAAATGGTGACCGCGGCCGTCTTGACGGCGGGACTGCTGGCCGCGACGGCCTGCGCGAAGAAAGAGGCCGGCGAGGCGGCGCAGGCCGCTGATGCGGCCGAAACGGCGGTTGCTGACGCGGCCGCGGAAGCGAACGAAATCGATCCCGAGAAGACAGCGGCGGACAACGAAGTGAAATCGGAAAAGTTCATGGCGGAAAACGGCGCGCGCGACGGCGTGAAGACGACCGCCTCCGGGCTCCAGTATACTGTTCTCTCCGAAGGCGCTTCCGGCGGGTATTCTCCGAAGGCGGAAGATATTGTCGACGTTCATTATGTCGGCACGCTTCTCGACGGAACGGAATTCGATTCATCGGTCAGGCGCGGCGCGGCGGCGCGGTTTCCGTTGAACCGGGTCATTCCCGGCTGGACCGAAGGCGTCCAGCTGATGAGCGAAGGCGACAAATATCGCTTCTTCATCCCTGCCGCTCTCGCTTATGGCGCGACTGGAACGCCGGGCGGCCCGATCGGCCCCAATGAGGCGCTGATTTTCGACGTCGAGCTGATCAAGGTATCGAACCCAGAACGCAATCTCGATGCGGCCAAGAAATTCCTCGTTGAGAACGGCAAGAAAGCGGGCGTCAAGACGACGGCGTCCGGCCTGCAATATCAGTCGCTGACCGAAGGCCCCGCTAGCGGCAAGTCGCCGAGCGACGCCGACAAGGTTCGGGTTCACTATGAAGGCCGCCTTCTCGATGGAACGGTTTTCGATTCCTCCTATGACCGCGGCGAACCGACCGAATTTCCGCTGAACCAGGTCATTCCGGGCTGGACCGAAGGCGTTCAGCTGATGAGCGAAGGCGACAAATACCGCCTCTTCCTGCCGCCTGATCTCGCTTATGGCGCGGCGGGAACGCCCGGCGGCCCGATCGGTCCCAACGAGGCGCTGATTTTCGACGTCGAGCTTTTGAACGTCGTTGAATAGGCCGCGTTAAAAATTAAACCGGAAAAGGCGCCGTCAGGCGCCTTTTCTGTTTTCGCCTTGCGCGCGCCGGCGTATAAGGCGGCGGAATTTTCCTTGCGATCTGGTATGGGCGTCGCGTCCGTCAACAGCGTCCGATACGACTTGTTTCCGACAACCGTCATGACGTTCGAGCATGACGCGTCAGCGCTCAATCAAGCGATCGCCGATCATTTCCTGAACCACCCGCGCTACGCACGCGCCGACCAGGCGGAACGCTCCGACAGCCTCAACCTGATGGATATTGTCGATGAGACAAAGGCGTTCGCGCACCTACAGTCGATGTTCGAACGGGCGCTTGGCGATTATTGCCGCGCCGTCGGCTGGCGGGGCGATTTTGATCTTGCGATGCAGATGTTTCCGAATGTCGCGCCGCCGCGTCATTACGTTCCCTCGCACAATCACGTCGCGCATGTCGCCGCCGTCTATTACGTGCATACGCCTGCGTTCGACGGCAAACCGATAATCGACGCCGATGCGGATATGACCGATTACTGGCGCGCCGAGGAAGGCGTCCTCATTCTTCATGACCCGCGTTTCAATGCGTCGCTTAATGGCGGCTGGCAGCATTTTGCGCGGGTCTATCCGAAGCCGGGACTGATGATCATGTTTCCCGCTTTTTTGTGGCACGAGGTGACGCCGCATTTCTCGAACGCCGCGCGCCTTTCCGTCGCCGCCAATTTCACGCTGACGCCGAAAGACGCCGCCGCCTATGAAAGACGGCTTGATTTTTCAGTTTAGGCCCTTCCGGCGAGCCGGCTCGATCCGCGGCTGAAGACGAAATAAACGACAAGCCCGACGCCCATCCAGATGAAGAAACGCGTTTGCGTCACCGAGGGTAGGCTGAAGAACAAATAGAGACAGCCGAGAATGGCGGCCGGCGCGACGATGAAGGCGAACGGCGTCTTGAAGGGGCGCTCGCGGTTCGGCTCGCGAACGCGCAGGATCATCAAGGCGACGGACGTCGCGACAAACGCCGCGAGCGTGCCGGCGTTCGCGAGTTCGGCGATCGTCGCCAGCGGCAGCACGCCGGCGATCAGCGCGCAAACGACGCCGGTGATGATCGTCATCGCGACCGGCGCGCCGCTTTTCTCGTGAACCCGCCCCAATTGATGCGGCAAAAGACCGTCGCGCGCCATTACGAAAAAGATGCGGCTCTGGCCGTACATAAAAGCGAGAATGACGGTCGGCAGCGCGACAACGGCGGCGGCCGCGATGAGCGCCGCCGACTTGTCAGGTCCGAGCGTGCGCAGGATATGCGCGAGCGGCTCGCCGCTGGCGGCGAAATCGCGGAACGGCATGGCGCCGACCGCGGCTGAGGCGACCGTCATGTAAATCAGCGTGCAAACGACCATCGAACCGATAATGCCGATCGACAGATTGCGGCCCGGATCCTTGGTTTCCTCCGCCGCCGTTGAAACGGCGTCGAAGCCGTAAAAGGCGAAGAAGATGATGGCGGCTGCAGACATGACGCCGCGATCGGCGCCGTCGGCGTCGACATGGGCGGCGAAGCCGTATGGCGAAAAGGGTTCGAAATTCGCGGCGTTGAAGGCGGGAAGCGCCAGCGCGACGAATATCGCCAGCGCAACGATCTTAACGACGACAAGGATCGAGTTGACGTTCGCGCTCTCGCGCGTGCCGATGAGCAGCATGCCGGTCACGGCGGCGACGATGAGGATTGCGGGAACATTGATGAGCCCGCCGCTCGCGGGGCCGCCGACAAGGGCGGCGGGCAGCTCGACGCCGAGCCCGCTGAGAAAGCCGACCGCATAACCGGACCAGCCGACCGCGACGGCTGAACAGACCACGGAATATTCAAGGATGAGCGCCCAGCCGATGATCCAGGCGATCAACTCGCCCATGGCGGCGTAGGAATAGGTGTAGGCGCTTCCCGACGCCGGCATCATCGTCGCAAGTTCGGCGTAGGCGAGCGCCGCGAAGGCGCACACGCCGCCGGCGATCGCGAAAGAGAGAATGACCGCCGGTCCGGCGCGTTCCGCGCCGACGCCGACCAGCGTGTAAATACCGGTGCCGACAATTGCGCCAACGCCGAGGAGGACGAGATGCCAGGCCGACAGCGACGGCCGCAAGCGGTTGGGCGCCGTGTGATCGACAAGCTGATCGATCGGTTTGCGCCTGAACAGGTCTTTCATGCCGTCCTCCGCTTCAGCAAGCCGGCGACTGTCGGCCGGTTTCGGGGCTTTGCGCAAGACTGGCTCGATATCCCCGCGCATTGGCGCGCGCGCGCATTCTGGTGTAGAGCCGGCCCATGACTGACAAGCTTGATCGCGCCGCCTGCGCCGCCCGCATGGGCGAAATCGCCGGCTGGGCGCTCGCTGAAGACGGCCTGTCGATGCGCCGCGCATTGAGGTTCCGGGATTTCAATGAGGCGTTCGGCTTCATGACCCGTGTCGCGCTCGACGCGGAGAAGGCGGATCATCATCCCGAATGGTCCAATGTCTACAACCGGGTGGAGATTGTTCTGACGACCCACGACGCAGGCGGGCTGACGGAGAAGGATTTCGCCCTGGCGAAGGCGATTAACGTCGCCGCGTCACAATAAAGCCCAACCGGCGCCTTTGTGGCGCCCGGCGAAGCCCGTTAGGGTCGTTGAAACGAATACGGGGAAGAGAAGAGACATGCCGACGATTGCCCTTGTCGATGACGATGCGAACATCCTGACTTCGGTCTCAATGGCGCTGGAAGCCGAAGGCCATACGGTGAAAACCTATGAAGACGGCGCCTCAGCGCTCGCCGAGATTAACGCTGCGCCGCCCGATCTGGTGATCTCGGACATCAAGATGCCGACCATGGACGGGATGGAGCTGCTGCGCCGTATTCGTCAGGCGTCGGACCTGCCGCTCATCTTCCTGACCTCGAAGGATGAGGAGATCGACGAAGTTCTCGGCCTCACCATGGGCGCAGACGATTATGTGAAGAAGCCCTTTTCCCAGCGCCTGCTGCTTGAGCGGGTGAAGGCTGTCCTGCGTCGCCGCAGCGCCGCGCCGACGCCGACAAAGGAAGAGGAAAAGCAGATCATCCGCCGGTCGAGCCTGACGCTCGATCCGATGCGCCATGCCTGCCTGTGGAAGGGCGACGCGGTGACGCTGACGGTGACGGAATTCCTGATCCTGGAATCGCTCGCACAGCGGC
>JAGRED010000076.1 GCA_020446725.1 Parvularculaceae bacterium
GCGATCTCGATCGAGCAGAAGACGACCTCGCGCAATCCGCGCTCGACCGTCGGCACCGTCACCGAGATCTACGACTATATGCGCCTTCTGTGGGCGCGCATCGGCGTCCCCTACTCGCCCGCGACTGGCTTGCCGATCACCTCGCAGACCGTATCGGAGATGGTCGACCGGCTGATGACGGAGCCCGACGGCGCGCGCTTCTTCCTGCTCGCGCCGATGATCCGCGCGCGCAAAGGAGAGTACAAGAAGGAATTCGCCGAGCTGCAGAAGAAAGGCTTCCAGCGCGTCAAGGTCGATGGAACCTATTATGAGATCTCTGACGTTCCCGCGCTCAACAAGAAGCTGAAGCACGATATCGACGTCGTCGTCGACCGTATCATCATCAAGAAAGGGATCGAAAGCCGCCTTGCGGAGAGCTTTGAGACCGCGCTCGCGCTCGCCGACGGCATCGCGATCGCCGAAAGCGCGGATGCGAGAGGCGCCGCCGCGCCGCAGCGCACAATATTCTCGGCGAAATTCGCTTGTCCCGTCTCCGGCTTCACGATCGACGAGATCGAGCCGAGGCTTTTCTCCTTCAACGCGCCCGCAGGCGCGTGCCCGCAATGCGACGGGCTCGGCACGGAAATGGTGTTCGACGAGGATCTCGTCATCCCCGACCCCGCGCTCGCGCTCAACAAGGGCGCGATCGCGCCCTGGGCGAAGGGCCAGTCTCCTTATTATATGCAGACGCTCGAAGCGCTGGGGCGGAAATACAAGTTCAAGCCGACCGCGAAATGGGCGGACCTCACGGCCAAACAGCAAGACGTCATTCTCTACGGCACCGGGGAGGACGACGTTGAATTCGTCTATCAGGACGGCGCGCGCAAATTCGAGACGGTCAAACCCTTCGAAGGCGTCATCCCGAACCTTGAGCGGCGCTTCCGCGAGACCGATTCAAGCTGGGTGAGAGAAGAACTCTCGCGCTTCCAGGCGGTGACGAATTGCGAGGCGTGTAACGGCATGCGTTTGAAGCCCGAAGCGCTCGCCGTGAAAATCGCCGACAAGAACATCTCCGAGGCGACGGAACTCTCCATCAAGGCGGCGGACCGCTGGTTCACCGCTCTTGAAAAGGTGCTGAACAAGAAGGAAATGGAAATCGCCGCGCGCGTCCTGAAGGAAATACGCGAGCGGCTTCACTTCCTCAACAATGTCGGGCTCGATTATCTGACGCTGAGCCGCGCCTCCGGCACGCTCTCGGGCGGAGAATCGCAGCGCATCCGCCTCGCCTCTCAGATCGGATCTGGTTTGACCGGCGTTCTTTATGTTCTCGACGAGCCCTCGATCGGCCTTCACCAGCGCGACAATGCGCGCCTTCTCGAAACCCTTAAGCGGCTTCGCGATCTCGGCAATTCCGTACTCGTCGTCGAACATGACGAGGATGCGATCCGCACCGCAGACCATATCGTCGATATCGGCCCCGGCGCCGGCGTTCACGGCGGGGAGATCATCGCCTCGGGCGATGTCGCGGCGATCATGAAGGAAAAGCGCTCGATCACCGGCGATTATCTCTCCGGCAAGCGCGAAGTGCCCGTTCCCGATGACCGGCGTCCTTATAACAAGAAGAAGACGATCAAGATCGTCGGCGCCAGCGAGAACAATCTCAAAAACGTCACCGCCGAAATCCCCGTCGGCCTCCTCACCTGCGTCACCGGCGTTTCGGGCGGCGGCAAGTCGACCCTCGTCATCGAGACATTATATAAGGCCGCC
>JAGRED010000077.1 GCA_020446725.1 Parvularculaceae bacterium
CCGCGCTTGGCGCCTACGGATCGATGACGGGCGCTATCGCCGGCGATCTTGAAAAGCTCGATCGGCTGGCCATCAATCTGGACGCGGCGCTCGGCGCGCGTCTCGCCAATACGGCGCACCTCATCGGAGATACGGCGACAATCGCCGCGAACTTCACTCCGACGGACAATGGCGGCGCGCTCGATATTGAGCGTTTCCAGTCCGCCTTCGGCGATGTCGCGGGAACGCTCAGCTGGAAGAACCGCCGCGACGCGCTCGAAACGGTCACGATCGACGCAAAGGCTGCGCTCGCGGCGGACTGGCGGCCGGATTTGCGCCGCTATATCGGCGATGCGCTCGCCGTAAAAGGCGAGATCGGGCCGAGCGACGGCGCCTATCGCGCAAGCGGTCTCATCACCGCCTCGCTTGTTGAAGGCCGGTTTGAGGGTGCGCGCACCGATCTTCGCGACTACTTCCGATGCCGCGCTGACGTCGTTCTGAAAGCGAATGAGGCGCTGCCGCCCGCTTTCAAAATGGGCGCGAGCGCCTCAGGCGATTTCGACATCGCGTTTGACGGCGCGATCAAGGGCGCGCCGGTCAATGTCGAAACTTTGGAAGGCTTCTCCTTCAGCGGCGACGCGCATTACGTTTTCGGCAGCGAGGAATTTTCCGTCAAGGGCGATGCGACCCTTACGCCCGCATTTGCGGCGTCGATCGCGCCGACGATCGCCTTCTCGCGAAACGCATCGGCGACAGTTGATCTATCCGGCGTCGCCGACGATTTCGACGGGCGGATCGTCGCCACAACGCCTGCCGCGCGCCTTGGAGACGCGACATTGCCGCCGATGCGGATCACGCTCGCCGCATCCGACATGCCGGCGAATTCGAAGGGGCAGATATCCGCGCGCGCTGTCGATGACTCGCGCCGGCTGATCGCGAATTTCGCGCAGGCGAACAACAATGCCTGGCGCATCGCCGGTCTCGATTATGTCGGCGTGGAATTCGCCATGAAGGGATCGGGTTCCTACGATCCGCTAACGGGCGAAGGCGCGGTCGACCTTAACTATCGCGGACGCGACGGCGCGGAACCCTGGCCTGGAATTCCGCTTGTCGGCGACTTCACAGCCAAGGGCGCATTACGGCGCGGCGAGAACAACCGCATTGATGTCGCTTCATCCTCGCTCGCATCGAAGGGCTGGACGGCGCAGGGCCTGACGCTCGCGGCGACCGGATCGCCCGACCGCCTTCAGGTGACGACCAACGCCGCGCTTGTCGCGCTCGACAAGCTGGCGCCGGTCAAGGAAGTCACCGCCGTCATGGCGGCCGAGCCGCGAAAAGGCCCGCGAATTGCGCTCACCGCTTTCGACGCGAAGATCGAAGGCGCGCCCCTGAAAGTGAGCGAGCCGGCGGCGCTCGTCTTTGGCGAGGGCGTCACGATAGAAGGCCTGCGCGCCCGCGTCGGGCGAAACGGGTCAATCGCGATTGACGGCGCGTTCTCCGACAGACGCTGGCAGGGAAAGATTATCGCAAACCGCGCGCCGATCGTCAGTGCGTCATCGACCGTCGATTTCAATTTCGATCTCGACACCGATCGCAAAACGCCCGCGCGCGGCGACTTCACGCTGACGTCGCAACTTTCAAAGACTGACGCCGCGAGCCTTTCAGGCGATTTCGTCTGGGACGGCGCGTCGCTACGCGTCGCCGACAAGAAAGACAAAAGCGTTCTCGACGTTGACGTGCAAATTCCAGCGCGACTCACCCGCGCGCCCAAACTTTCGGTCGACATGTCCGGCCCCTTCGCCGGAACAGCCCGTTACGAAGGCCGCGTTGAAACCGTCGCGAGCTTCCTGCCCGCCGCACTGCAATCGCTTGAAGGCGACCTGCGCTTTGAGGGCAAGGCGGCCGGAACGCTCGCCGATCCGAAACTGACCGGATCTCTGAATGTCGCTAACGGCGCATTCACGGAACTCTCGACCGGGCTCAGCATCGTCAATATTGACGCGACGGCGCGCGCGAGCGCAGCCGCGAACGGATCGCGCATCGCGTTTGAGGCCGCGGGAGGCGGCGTATCACAAAAAGAGAAATCCATTCTGGCGAAAGGCGTCGTCCTGATCGGCGATGCGACGCAATTGTCGTCGAAATTCACGATGAATAATGCGCGCCTCAGCGCCGGCCCCGTATCCGACGTCACCGCGAGCGGCGAAATCGACGTTTCCGGCCCGTTCACCGATCTTCTGGCGAAAGGAAAATTCACGATCCGCAATCTCGACGCGCAGGTGATCACGCCGGAACCGACTGGCCTCGTCGACATCAACGTCGTCGCGGTGAATGGCGACGGCGAACCGGCGAAGCAGACGACGGGCGTCGCGCCGCCCGCCTCCATCCGCTATGACATCGAGGTTGAAGGCGACGACAGGATTTTCATCCGCGGGCGCGGCCTCACCAGCGAATGGCGCGCCGCCGTCACCGTCGCGGGCCGCGCGGAAACGCCGGCGATCATCGGTCAGATGAATTTGCGCAAGGGCGACATCACCTTCGCGGGCCGGCGTTTCGACATGACGCGCGGCGTCATCACCTTCGATCGGCTTTCGCTCAACAATCCGATCCTCGAGCTTCTCGCCGAACGGGAGACGCGGTCCGGCGTGACCGCATCGATCGTCATCGCAGGCCGCGCCGAGGCGCCGAA
>JAGRED010000078.1 GCA_020446725.1 Parvularculaceae bacterium
GCGCCGAGAACGAGCGGGAAGTTCCAGGCGACAATCCCGACAACGACGCCGAGCGGTTTCCGGTGCACTTCAACGCGCGCCGTTTCATCGTCCTGCACGACTTTCGTCTCGAGGCCCAAAGTGGCGTAATGGCGGAGATAACCCTCCGTCCACGCGACTTCTCCCTGCGCTTCGGGAAGCGGCTTGCCCTGCTCGGACGTCAACAGGCCGGCGAGTTCCGCCGCATTGTCGCGCACGACATCGGCGATTTTAGAAACGATCGCCTGGCGCTTTTCAATCGGAGTTTTCGCCCAGGCGGGAAATGCGGCCTTCGCGGCGGCGATTGCGGCTTCAGCCTGATTCGGCGACGCGCGTTCGACAGTCGCAAAAGCCTCCTCGGTTGCGGGATTGACCACTTTCAGCTTGGCGTCGCCATCGACCAGTTTGCCGCCGATCAGCATCGGAAAATCGCTCATATCCTCGTCTCCTCGTTTCCTCGTTAGCCGGCGCGCGCTTTTGACGCCGGCATTTCCTTCACCATCGCTTCGCGCATGACGAATTTCTGAATCTTGCCTGTGACCGTCATCGGGTATTCATCCACAAACCGCACATAGCGCGGCACTTTGTAATGCGCGATCTGGCCCTTGCAGAAGGTGAGAATGTCTTCCTCGACGATTACCATGCCCTCACGCAACCTGATCCAGGCGCAGACCTCCTCGCCGTATTTCTCGTCGGGAACGCCGAAAATCTGGACATCCTGCACGGCGGGATGGCGATAGAGAAATTCCTCAATCTCGCGCGGATAGATATTTTCACCGCCGCGGATGATCATGTCTTTGACACGGCCTGTGATGCGGCAATATCCCTCGTCATCCAAAACGGCGAGATCGCCCGTATGCATCCAGCCGCCGTCGTCGATCGCATCGCAAGTCTTCTCAGGATCGTTCCAATAGCCGCGCATGACGGAATAGCCGCGCGTCAACAATTCGCCCTGAACGCCGAACGGAACCGTTTCGCCGTCAGCATCGACGACCTTGACCTCAACATAGGGATGAATGCGGCCGACAGTCGTTACGCGCTTTTCAAGAT
Source organism: Parvularculaceae bacterium (assembly GCA_020446725.1). Classification (GTDB taxonomy): domain Bacteria; phylum Pseudomonadota; class Alphaproteobacteria; order Caulobacterales; family Parvularculaceae; genus Amphiplicatus. The sequence continues at coordinate 1,069 of JAGRED010000078.1, forward strand.
CATCGTCGGGCATCGACTGAAAACTAACCGGGCTTGTCTCCGTCATGCCGTAACAGATCGTCACGTCTGTCATGTGCATGTCGGAAATAACGCGCCGCATAACCGGTTCAGGACACGGCGCGCCCGCCATGACGCCGGTTCTGAGGCTTGAAAGATCGCGCGCCTTGAAACTCGGATGGCCAAGCTCGGCGATGAACATCGTCGGCACGCCGTAAAGCGCCGTGCACCGCTCTCGCTCAACGGCGTCGAGCACCGAACCCGGCTCAAACGCCTCATCCGGAAACACCATGGCCGCGCCATGCGTGACACAGCCGAGAACGCCCATGACCATGCCGAAACAATGATAAAGCGGCACGGGAATGCAAAGCCGGTCGTTTTCCGTGAATCGCTGGCGCGCCGCCACAAACCGTCCGTTATTGACGATGTTGTGATGCGTGAGCGTTGCGCCTTTCGGAAACCCCGTCGTGCCGCTGGTGAACTGGATATTGATCGGGTCATCTGGCGACAGGCCGGCGGCGATCGCCCGGCTCGCTGCGCGCAAGGCGTCCGTCGCCAGGGCGCTGACGCCGGCGAATGAGCGGAACCCGTCTATCGGCTCATCACTGATGACGATCGCCTCCTCAAGGTGCGGGAGTTTTTCCGCGCCGAGCGATCTTACCATGCCGACATAATCGCTTGTCTTGAACGATTTCGCGAGAATTAGCGCCCGCGCGCCGACTTTGTTGAGGACATATTCAAGTTCGGCGGTACGATAGGCCGGATTGATGTTGACGAGAACAAGTCCCAGCTGCGCCGTCGCAAACTGGGCGATCACCCATTCTGCGTTATTCGGTGACCAGATGCCAATGCGATCGCCGCACTTAAGCCCGATTGCGAGTAGACCCGCAGCGAAATCGTCGACAGCAGCCGAAAGCTCAGCATAGGACAGGCGAACGTTCTGATGGCGTACGATGAGCGCGGGCCTGGCGGCGAAACGCTCGACCGCCGAATCGAGCGCCGCTCCCACCGTCTGGTATATCAACGGCGTATCCGAAACGCCGCAGACATAGCTCGCCGCCATTCGTCCCACTTTCGCAATGCTGCGGGCGGCTTGGCGCCGCCCGCATTCTCAACCCCAAAGGCTGCGTTCGCTAGAACGCAACATTCAGATTGACGCCCCACATGCGCGGGCGTCCGTAATATTGCTCAACGAGACCGAAGAGCCCGCCATTCGTCAGATTGCCGGAGAGGTCAAAGGTCTGAACGATATATTGCTGATCGAACATATTCTGAACAAACCCGCGCACGCTCCAGTTTTCGCTCGGCGCGATCCAGGTGACGGACGCA
>JAGRED010000079.1 GCA_020446725.1 Parvularculaceae bacterium
CTATGATACGGCGGGCGTCCTCGAAAAGGACCGCCTGTCGACCCTCTTGCCCGCAATCGTCGCGAAATCACGCGGCAAGCCGATCGAGTTTCACGCTAACAATCTCCTGAACATGTCGGCCAAGGCCTATTGCGACGCAATCGGCTATGGCGTCACGATCCTGCATACGGCGAGCCGGCCGATGGCCAACGGGCCTTCCGTGCCGTCTACGGAAGTGATGGTGAAAAACATCGAACTGATGGGCTTTGAACACTCGCTCGACAAATCGCTGTTCCAGCCTGTCGCGGATCATTTCCGGGCGGTCGGCGACAGCGCCGGCTTCCTCGTCGATCAGCATGCGGAATATGACGCGCTTTCGATCCGGCATCAGGTGCCGGGCGGCATGATGGGCACCTTCCGCGCGCAGCTCGCCCAGCACGGCATGCTGGACCGCCTGCCCGACGTCCTCGAGGAAACCGCGCGCGTCAGGCGCGAGCTAGGCTATCCCGGCATGGCGACGCCGTTCAGCCAGCTTGTCGGCATCCAGGCGGTGCTGAATATCGTGACAGGCAGGCGTTATTCGGTCATTCCCGACGAAGTCATTCAATACGCCGCGAAATTTTACGGCGAGCCTGTGGCGCCGATCGACGCGAACATCATGGACCAAATCATGGCGGCGCCGCGCGCAAAAGACGTCCTCACCCGTCCGCCGGAACAGCCGACAATCGAGGAGCTGCGGCGGCGCTATGGCGCAAAGGACGACGACGACCTCATCCTTCGCGCGCTTGTTCCCGAGGCCGATCTCGCCTTGATGCGCGCCGAAGGTTCGATCAGGCTCGATTTTCCGGTGATTTCCTCGCCGGAACTGAAGGAGGTCCAGCGATTGATGCGCGTTGCGACGGCGCCGCTGGTGCAGGTGTCTTCGGCGCAATTGTCGCTTCGGCTTGAAAGGTGAAGGAATGGCGGCGCGAAGAGCGGTCATTATCGACGCGGTGCGCTCGCCATTCGCCAAGGGCCGTCCCGACGGCGCGCTCGCCGGCCTGCATCCCGTCGATCTTTATGCGCAAATATTGAGAGCGCTTGTCGCGCGAACCGATGTCGACCCTGCGCTGATCGAAGATGTCATCACCGGATGCGTCCTGCAGGTCGGTGAGCAGGCCGGAAATATCGGCCGTCAGGCAGCGCTCGCGGCCGGTTTTCCCGAGAGCGTTCCCGCCGTCACGCTTGATCGCAAATGCGGGTCGGCGCAACAGGCGATCGATTTCGCCGCGCAGGGCGTAATCGCCGGCGCCTATGATGTCGTGATCGCGGGTGGCGTTGAAATGATGAGCCTTGTGCCGATGCGGTCCAATCGTCAGGGCAAGGACAGCGAAGGTCCGCTGTTTCGCGCCAGGTATCCCAATGGCTTGCCGCACCAAGGCGCTTCCGCGGAGATGATCGCCGCGCGCTGGGGTCTGTCGCGCGAAGCGCTCGACGCCTATGCGCTGCGATCACATCGCCTCGCCGCAGAAGCAGAAGACAAAGGCATCACGGCGCGAAGCGTCATTCCAGTTGATATCCGGCGCGGCGATGATGTAGCGGCGGTCAAAAGAGATGAGGGTCTTCGACGCGACACCAACATGGATAAGCTCGCCGCGTTGAAGCCCGCTTTTCGGACCGACGCGCTCGCCTCCGCCAATCCCGACCTCGGATGGGTCGTCACCGCCGGTAACTCAAGCCAGGTGACGGACGGCGCATCCGCCGCGCTGATCGTTGAGGAAAAAACCGCCGCACGGCTCGGTCTTGCGCCGCGCGCCGCGGCGGTCGCCTTTGCCGTAGCCGCCGATGATCCGGTCCTGAACCTCACCGCGCCGATGCCGGCGACCCGGAAGCTGCTGGCGCGCGCTGACCTGTCGATTGAAGAGGTCGACTGTTTCGAGGTGAATGAAGCCTTTGCGTCAGTGGTCCTCGCATACGCAAAGGAGCTTCAAATCGATGTAAACAAAATCAATCAGTTAGGCGGCGCAATCGCTCTTGGCCACCCCGTCGGCGCATCTGGCGGCCGCCTCCTCTGCGCCTTGCTCGACACGCTGGCGACTTCTCAAGGTCGATACGGCCTGCTGACGATGTGCGAATCCGGCGGCATGGCCAACGCCACCTTGATCGAGCGCTTTTAGCCACAGTCGGTACGTTTTTGTCTGACAATATGATCAAATCGTCTTGACCTACGACTTGTTACGCGATCTTATCGTTAACGCCTCATTGCCGGGCGAAAAACTCTGCGCCAACCGGGGAATCGATTGGCTTCGTTCCTCGCGCTCAGACCGACAATGGGAATTGGGCTGAATTGGTCGGCGCGACGCCGTAACCGGGAGGGAATGATGGTATTCTCGAAAAAATCTGGACTGTTTTTGGCCGCGAGCAGCGGTGCGATCCTGCTCAGCATGCCCGCAATCGCGCAGGAAACCGGCGCTGAAACGCCCGCCTCCGGATCGCGCAGCGTTCTCGCCGACGAGGTCGTGGTCACCGCCACGCGGCGGGAGGAAAGCGTTCAGGATGTCGGCATCTCCGTCGCCGCATTCTCGGGCGAACAGCTGACGACCCTCGGCGTGGAGACCGCCGGCGACATCACGCAGATCACGCCGAACGTGGAAATCGTCCGGTCATATGCATCGCCGGGTTTCAACACGCAAATCACCATTCGCGGCGTCGGGCAGCCGGACTTTCAGGACACGACTGAAGCGGTCGTGACGACCTACGTCGATGAATTCTACATGGTCGGCGCCGGCCAGTCTGACTTCATGGTGTTCGACACGCAGCGCGCCGAAGTCGCACGCGGTCCGCAAGGCACCGTTCAGGGC
>JAGRED010000080.1 GCA_020446725.1 Parvularculaceae bacterium
AAAGACCTCATTCGCGGTTTGCGTTCGACCGCCATGCGCACCGAACGGCGCGACGTCGATTACGCGTCTTTCGCGGCCGCCGACCCCAAGCTCGGCGCCAGGCTGAAGCCGCGGAAGAAATTTTTCGGCCTCTTCTAGATCATTCGCCCGATGATCCGGGTTTTCAGCGGTCGCGCCGGGGCGCCGAAAAACCGCAGCCCGGTTGTTAATCCGGCGCTCCGCCGGCGCGTCTTTCGCCTTTTGCGCGAAATAAAGTCCGTATTTTCCGTATTGTCCCCGCACCGGGCATGGGCTTGAAGCGAGCCCGCATGCGGATCGTCGCGGATTTGTCCGTATTATCCGTAAACTGAATATTCGCGTCATTGGGGAATTCACTGAATACGCGCGGGCAACGTTCGGCGAATTTTCCACGACGCTCCTCCTTTCTTCCGTCATCCCGGATGCGCTGCAGCGTGAAACGCTGCTGCGCTGATCCGGGATCTCGCGCCAATTTGCTCACAGATCCCGGATCAGCTCCCGCGCCGAACGGCGCAAATCGTAAAATGCGCGCCTTCGCGCGCGGGGTCATTTCACGCCGCGCAGCATCCGGGATGACGATCATCATAGGGCAGGCGCGGAGGGGTGGGATAAGTAGGGGGATAACTTGAACCGCAACGCGTAGAGCGCTGATTCACATAAGGAAATTTTTCGCGAAAAATGAGAAAGTGAAATTGGATTTTCGCCTTTCGGGCGAATGCAGAAATTTCCGGGTGACTTGCGCCCAGCTTGCTGAGAAGCTTGCGGTTATTGGCGTTCAGGAAAACGAGCGGAACCTGAACAACAAGATCAGCCGTGGGGGATTCAGTGCCGCTTTCCTTCTCCAATGTCTAAAGGCTGTTGGCTCGTCATCATTGCTATTGGACTAGCAACAACTTCGTTCGCGACCGCGAATGATTTGGGATGTGAAATCGTTGGCGGTTCAACCAAGTGCGAGAATGCACGGAATCCAAATGGAGTATCCGAAGACGCACAAGACGCAGCCAAGCAAGCGACGTTTAATCCTGTTTTCCGGGTAGACCAACAGAGCCACACCGATAGCGCTGACAGCAAGCCCGAAAAGCCCTGCAATCGTAATAGCTACGATCCGAGCGATCGGAACTGCCGCGATCTTTTGGCTCAAGAAAGAATGGCTGCTTGGACGGCTCGCTTGGGATGGATCGGCATATTCAGCGTCATTCTTTTGGCTGGCACACTTTTGGCGAACACTTGGGCCGTGGTAGCCGCTCGGAAGGTCGGACAAGCGCAAGCACGCGGCTATTTGTCCGTAACGAAAGTTTCGATTCACTACGGCGGCATCACACATTTTTTGAAGTTTGAGATTACTAACCACGGGCAAAGCCCCGCTCATGAAGTTCGTGTGACCGGCACCATCGAATTAATTGGAAAGTACGACGACGAGATCTGCGATCCAGCGCGGACAATACGAAAAGACCCTTTTGAATTGCGGTTGCCAGATGTCTCCGCTCGATCCAGCACATTCGGAGCGGTCTCCTCGGAACCGCTGAATAGGCGAGCGATGAACTTGCTCAGCACGGAAGGTATAGGGTTGGACTTCGAAATTTCCGGCAAGGTCGAATGGCAAGACCTGTTCGGTAAAAAGCAGTCTCAACCATTCGGGCTCAACGGAGAAGCAGTTACCGATTCCGCTATCCGGTTGAGCGAAGGCTTTATTATGCAGCCCGACATATGGATTAGCGAGCGCGAGAAATATAACCCAAAGACCTAACCAACCAGTCAGCTTCCCACCCCCTCGCATTTTGGTGCGTTTGCTACATAAGACCGGATAAGTCTGACCGCAAAGGCCAAGTTATTGAATTTGTTGAACAAATGATTCGTGCAAATAGAGAAAATAAAATCCTTTTTTCTACTGTCAGGCGAGCGCCGAAATTTTTAGAACCACTGACGCCGAACTGGCTATGATGCTCGGATAATTGAAATCTAGGTAACCATAGGAAACCTAATTAATAGAATCGGCTAGGGGGATTCCAGTGCAACGTCTTTGCTCCAATGTCTGAAGGCGCTCGAAATGAAAAGCCTGCGGGCAAGGGGCTAGAGATCTTTATCGCGGTGACGACGGTCTTCTTCGGGCTATTGATTTGGGCAAGTTATCGACAAGGTCACAGCGATGAACGCGATTACGCAACTTATACAGATCGCGCAAAGGCTATGGCGGTGTGCAGCGGTGATAAGGTCAATGACGGGACGTGCGTGATTGATCACATCGACGCCCAAAATCATTGGCAACACGAAGCAGCCGACCTGCACGCCCAGCAAGATATGGCGGAATGGGCGCTTTTAATGTTTTTGGCGACATTAGCCGGCGTCGTATATATCGCGCTTACATTGGGTGCCACCAGAGATGCCGTGGCGGAGGCTCGAAATGCGACTTGGGCAGCTGAGAAAAGCGTAAAAGAAACGAGACGAATTGGCGAAGCCCAAACTAGGGCATACCTTTTGGTCGAGCGCGCTTGGATTACTCAGTCCGATGAAAATGACATTCGTATTCGAGCGAAAATAAAGAACTTCGGTCAAACTCCCGCAATTGACGCGCGCTCGTGGATTAGTATTTGGGTTGAAAGCATTCCGCTTTTGGTTGAGCTTCCGGAGCCATCACAGGACTTGCCCATTGGCCAAGCCGCAATTGGCCCGACATTTCATCATGAATTTGACCATTGCCGTGGATTAGGGCTGCGTGCATGCGAAGCAAGCAGGATTAGGACGGGGCAAGGCGCAATTTATGTATATGGAGAAATTCGCTATCTTGATATGTTTAGGAAGTCGCACACAACGAAGTTCTGCTTTTTTTGTTCTGGGCGTGAACTTTTCGATAACAAGCGATTGGCCCCGTATGTTTTTGGCAACGAGATCGACTAATAGCGTGACTCACACTTGCTGGCTTCACCGTTGTCGCGCGACAGCCGTGTGCTGCTAAATATGCAGCCGCGTTCACGAATGGCCTTTCCCTGATTGGACTAAGCGTAAAGAAATCCCGCGCCCTACTTCAAAAACTTCCGATACCAATCGAGCCAGCGTTCAAAACGATCCCGAACGAAGCTCGGGCGGTCGATCGAGTGATCCTCGCCCGGATAGACGATCAATTCCGTCGGCACGCCGAGGCGTTTCAGCGCCTGGTATAGCTGCTCGGAATTGGCGACCGGCACGTTCCAGTCTTCGGCGCCGCCGATGACGAGCGTCGGCGTTTTGACATTCGCGACTTTGTTGAAAGGCGTCAGTTTCTCCCAGCCTTCGCGGTTCTCCCAGGGGAGGCCTAGTTCCGTTTCCCATTCGCGCTGATAGATGTCGTGGCCGTAATTGCCGACATAGATGACCTCGCTCGCGCCCGACATCGCGGCTTTAAAGCGGTTGGTTTGCGTGATGACGTGATCGGTCAGGATGCCGCCATAGGACCAGCCGCCGACGACGAGCTTTCGGTCATCGGCGAGGCCCCTCGCAACGGCGTCGTCGACAGCGGCCATGACGTCGCCGAAATCAACCCCGCCCCAGTCGGCGAACAGCGCGGCGGCGTAGTCGCGGCCGAAGCCGGTCGAGCCGCGCGGGTTGGGCATGATGACGGCATAACCCTCAGCGGCGAAAAGCTGCGCCGTGCGGTCGAAGGAATGATCGTACTGCCCCGTCGGTCCGCCGTGAATGAAGAGAAAGCCGGGCGCTTTTTTCTTTCCGCTCGTCGGCGGATAGATGAAACCCTGAATTTCGGCGCCGTCGGCGCTTTTGAAACGCGCGTCGATGGGCGCTGAAAATTTGACATCCTTCAGCGCCTTGTCGTTCACGCGGGAAAGCTGTTTCAGCGTTCCTTCCGCATAAAGAAAGACTTCGTCCGGAAGGTCGGGTCGAGAGATCGGCGCGGCGATGCGCCCGGCGGCGTTCATGTCGAAACTGAAGACCGTGTTCGCGCCGTCGATGAGCGGCGCGACGGCGCCGTCTTTCAGCGAAATCTCGGCGAGTTTCTGTTCGCCGTCATCCTCGATCGTTGCGATGATCTTGTCGCCGGCGACGGCGAAGCGCGGCGCGCCGACATAGCGGTCGAGCGCCTCGGTGACGAGGCGCGCATTCGTTCCGTCCGCATCGATGAGCGCCAGGTGATCGGTCGCATACCAGAGGATTTCGGGTTCGATTGACGCGATATAGGCGATGCGCGTTCCATCGCGGCTCCAGGCCGGCGAATGGTCGGGCCCTTTATTCGTCGTCAGCCTGCGGATGTTTCCCTTTTTCGCCTTGGCGTCGGTCGCGACGATGAAGATGTCTGAATTGTCGTTGCCGTCGGGCTCCTCGGTGCGGTTCGAAACGAAGGCGATCTCGGCGCCGTCCGGACGGAAGGCGGGCGAGGCGTCATCATAATCGCCGAAGGTGATTTGCCTTGGTTCGCCCTCGCGCTCGGCGAGGAGGTGAAAATGCGCGCGGCTGCGGTCGAGATAGCCGACGCCGTCCTCCTTGAACTGGCGGCGGTCGATGACGAAGGGATGCTCTTTTTCGCTCTCGCCCCTGGCGCGCCGTTCGCGGTTTTCCTTCGCCGCTTTCGATTCATCGCGAATGATGAGCAGCAGCGTCTTTCCATCCGGCGACCAGAGATGATCCTCAACGCCTTGCGGAACCCTGGTGTAGGCTTGCGCTTCGCCGCCTTTCAGGTTGAGCGTGTAGACTTGCGCGGCGGCGCGCTCATCAAGATCGTCGCGCGCGGCGATGAAGGAAAGATGCTTTCCGTCCGGCGACCATTCGGGGTCGGAGGCGGAATAGCTTGCGCCTGTCATGCGCAGGGTTTCGGCGCCGTCCGATGAAACGATGAAGATCGACGATTTTTGCTCGTCCGCCTCCAGATCGTTGCGCGTCTCGACATAGGCGACCCACTTCCCGTCGGGGCTCAATCGCGCATCCGACACCGTTTTTATCGCCAGCGCGTCGTCAATGGTGAAATTGCGCGCCTCGGCGCCGGCGACGGCAAGGCTCGCCAGAAGCGCCGTCAATGCGATGCGATAGGCGGTCATGGCCGGTCCCTTTCCCGTCAGGCGCGTTTCAGTCGCGCAGCAGCGCCGCGATCTCCTCGCGCTTGCCCAGCAGCGCGGCGCGGCCTTTCTCGACGAATTCGTCGGCCCGGTCGAAGGCGTTCGGCAGCGCGTCGCGCATGTCGGGCGTCAGGTGAATGTCGGGCGGCGCCGTCTCGGCGCGAAGCCGCGTCAGGTGCATCTGGAAAATGTCGATCGCGGCGTAGGCGGTCTCGAATAGCTGGGGCTTGGCCTGCGCGCGCGATTTTGCGATCGCCATCTGCCGTTCGATGCGGCTGCGCGTGTCCTCAATGACGTGGGAGACCGCGCCGGAGAAGGTTGGGTCCGCGGCGAGCGTCTGCGCCGGGGCGAGCGCGGGCACGCTCGCCGGCGGCGGGTTGAACCGCGACAGGACGCGCGGATTGGCGTTGAGATCGACCGACACGACAATATCGGCGCCGAGAAAGCGCGCGAGCGAAACCGGGGCGGGGTTGGCGACCGCGCCGTCGACAAGCCAGCGCGGCCCGCGCTGGACGGCGTGGAAAAGAACGGGAATGGCGCTCGAGGCGCGCGCCGCCTCGATGACGGAGCCCTGCGTGATCCACACTTCCTCGCCGGTGCCGAGATCGGCCGCGACGGCGCCGAACCTGATCGGAAGCTCCTCGATCTTCTTGTCGAAGGCGGCGAACGCCTCAAAGGCGGGACGCGCATCGACGAGCCCGCCGCGATTGACCCAGAAATTGAAGGCGCCCATGGCGGAAAGCGGCGATAATTCGCGCCCCCAGGCTTCGAATTCGTCGAGCGCGCCGACGAGATAGGCGCCGCCGACCAGCGCGCCGACCGAGCAGCCGGCGATGATGTCCGGCTTGACGCCGATTTCCTCAAGCCCTTTCAAAACGCCGACATGGGCCCAGCCGCGCGCCGCGCCGGACCCGAGAACAAGACCGAATTTCTTTGACATGCCGTCGCGCGCTCCCCGCGCAAGATTTTGTTAAGATGCATTTTGGCGCGCGCCCCGCCGCTCTTCAACAGGGCGCTTTCAACAACGCTTAACCATAAAGCGCGACCTTGTCCCTGCGGGGGAAAGGTCGGACGCCATGGATTTGATGAAGTCATCGCTGTTTGCGGGCCTTGCGGGGCGGCTGCAATTTCTTGCGGCGCGCACGGCGACGCTCGCTGAAAACGTCGCCAACGCCGACACGCCGGGCTATGTCGCGCGCGATCTCAAGGCGGAAAAATTCAAGAGCCTCGCGAACGCCCATGCGTTGAAGGTCTCCGACCCGCGCCATATTTCGCCGCCGAAGACGGCCGCGCCGGCGCAGACTGTTTTCTCCCCCGACGGGGAAGCGTCGCTGAACGGCAATCAGGTCTCGGTCGAGACCCAGATGATGAAGCTTTCCGAAACGCGGATGGATTACCAGCTCGCCTCGGGCGTTTACCGCAAGGCGGTTGATCTCATTCGCCTCGCCGCGCGCGGCGGACGGTAGGAGTAGGCTATGGACGACCTTTCAACAGCGCTTGCAATTTCCGCATCCGGCATGAGGGCGCAATCGGGCCGCATACGGATCGTTGCGGAAAACCTCGCCAACGCGAATTCGACCGCCGCCGCGCCGGGGCTCGATCCCTATCGCCGTCAGGTGCCGGTCTTTTCGTCCCATCTCGACAAGGCGTCCGGCGCCGACATGGTGAAGCTCACGCGCGTCGAACTCGATCCGACCGCCTTCTCGCTGAAATTCGATCCGGCGCACCCGGCGGCGGATGCGGAAGGCTATGTCATGTTGCCGAACGTCAATCCGCTCATCGAGATGATGGACCTTCGCGAAGCGCAGCGCAGCTATGAAGCCAATCTCGGCGCGCTCGACCAGGTGCGCTCGATGGCCGCTGCGACCTTGAGAATTCTGGAGTAAGCGATGTCGATCGACGCCCTTCGCGCCGCACAGGCCTATGCTGAAGTTGCAAAGACCGCCGCGTCCGCGCCGGCGGATGCGGCGCAAAAACCAGATTTCGGCGCGATGGTTAAATCGGCGATCGCGGAAACCGCCTCATCGCTGCAGGCCGGCGAGGCTGCGGCCGCGCAGGCCGCGACCGGCGAGGCGAGCCTCGTCGATGTTGTCACCGCGATCTCGGCGGCGGAGGTGAGCCTTGAGACGGCGCTCGCCGTCCGCAATCGCGTCATCGAGGCCTATCAGGAAATCATGCGCATGCCGATCTAGGCATGAACCGCTGATATCATTTCACTTCAGTCTTGCGATCATGTCGATCTGAACCGCCGCGCCGAAGGGCAGCGCGTTGACGCCGGTCGCGCTGCGCGCATGGCGCCCGTCTTCGCCCCAGAGCGCGATCAGCAAATCAGACGCGCCGTCGATGACGCGCGGCTGTTCCATAAAGTCAGTCGCCGAGCGAACGAAACCGCGCAAGGCGTCAATCGACGCGATGCGGTCAAGATCGCCGATTTCTTTTTTCACGATCGCCAGAATTTGCAGCATCGTGTCGCGCGCCGCGGTTTTCGCCGCGTCAGGCGTAACATCGGCGCCGACGATCCCGCGCAGCGCGCTGACGCGCGCGGCGACGAACAGCAACTCGCCTGACTGTTTGGCGCCGAGATAATTCCCGACTGGCGCATGCGGTTCCGGAAGAGCGAGGCCGAGGGCGGAGATTTTTTCTTCAATCATCTTGCGATCATTTCACGGAATTGAGGGCGCCGCCATCCAGGCGCGCCCCAGCGACGGCGCGCGCGGCCGCAACCGCGGAAGACCAGGCCCATTGGAAATTGTAACCGCCGAGCCAGCCGGTGACGTCGACAACCTCGCCGATGAAATACAATCCGGGAACGGATTTTACTTCCATCGTTTTCGACTGAAGCGCGTCCGTATCGACGCCGCCAAGCGTCACCTCAGCGGTGCTATAGCCTTCTGAACCGGAGGGCGTCACTCTCCAGTTCTGGAGCACGCGTGCGGCGGCCTGAAGCCTTTCATCGCTCCAGTCTGCGAGATTGCCGTCCCAGGCTTCCATTGCGCAGAATTGCTGCGCGATCCGACGCGGCAAAAAATCCGAAAGCGCCGTCTGGAAGAGAACGCCGCCGCCGCTTGCGCGCTTGCGCTTCAGTGCGTCGAACAAATCGTCGTCTGGAAAGAAATCGATTTCAATGGGCGCGCCCTCGCGCCAATAGCTCGATATCTGAAGGATCGACGGACCAGAAAGGCCGCGATGAGTGAAGAGGAGCCCGTCGCGGAAGGCGGGGGCCTTCGTCGCGCGCCTGCTTGCGGTCGGCGCGGCGGCGGCGGTGACGGCCGCGTCAATGGCGACGCCGGTCAGCGCTTTCGTCATATCCTTGAGCGCACCTTCGAATGTCAGCGGAACAAGCGCGGCGCGCGGTTCGATCACCTTGACGCCGAAGCGTTCGGCGACGCGATAGCCGAAGCCTGTCGCGCCGAGTTTCGGGATCGATTTCCCGCCCGTCGCGATGACGAGGCGCGGCGCTGAAAAGCCGCCCGCCGATGTTTCAACGCGAAAGGCGCTTTCGTCCTTTGAAATCGCGTCGACTGAAACGCCGCTGCGCACATCGACGCCGCCCGCGCGGCAGCCTTCGAGCAACAGGCGGATGATCTCCTGCGCGCCGTCGTCGCAGAAAAGCTGGCCGAGCTTTTTTTCATGCCAGCCGATTTTCGCCGCCTCAACGCGATCCAGAAACATGCGCGGCGTGAAGCCTTTCAGCGCCGAAATCGCGAATTTGGGATTGTGTGACAGGAAATTTTCCGGCGCGGCGTGGATGTTGGTGAAATTGCACCGCCCGCCGCCCGAAATGCGGATCTTTTCGCCGAGCTTTGCCGCGTGATCGAGCGCCAGAACGCGAACGCCCCTTGCGCCCGCCTCGCCGGCGAAGAACAACCCCGCCGCGCCGGCGCCGATGACGATCGCGTCGAAATGTTCGGCGGTTCTGGTCACGGTGCGCCTTTCTCCGCGCGGGTTCTACATTGGATGGGGTGACGAGAGTAGGGCGCAGCATGTGGGCGGCGCGAAATAGGCGTGGGCATATGTGAATACAGGGCGTTCAAACGCACGCAAATTTAGAATGCAATGAAAAGCGCTGGCGCGCTGCGTCCGGAATGACGCCATCGAAAGGCCGCGCCTTAACCCCCGCTTAACCCTTCCCTTATCGCGGCTTTAACCATCCGCCCGGCAAAATCTGCCGACGGGATGAAGGCTGCATGAGGGACTTGTTATGACCGGCGCAGAATTGCTGGACCTGGCGCGCGAAGGTTTCTGGGTGACCCTGCTCGTCGCCGGCCCCGCCATGATTGCGGGGCTTCTCGTCGGGCTCGCCATCGCGCTCGTTCAGGCGCTGACGCAGGTGCAGGAGATGACGCTCGTCTTCGTGCCGCGCATCATTGTCATGTTCGTCGTCATCGGTTTGACGCTGCCGTTTATGGGCGCGACCCTCGGGCGCTATGCGACGAAACTCTTCGCCATGATCGCCGGCGGCGCCCTGCCGTGACAGGCGTCTACTCCTCGGCGGATTTTCTGGCGGCGCTTCCGGTCGACGCGCTTGTCGCTTTCGCCGTCTTCGCGCGTGTCGGCGCGATGATGATGACCGCGCCCGCCTTCGGGGATTACACGCTTTCGCCGCGCATCCGCCTTGTCATCGCGCTCGGCCTTTCCGCCGTTTTGGCGCCCGCCGCCGCTTCGTCCTTTCCGCCAAACGTCATCGACATGAATGACGGGTTGGCGATGCCCGCGCTCCTTATCGGCGAAATCGCGGTCGGCCTTTTTCTCGGGCTTGTCGCGCGCATGCTCGCCGCCGCGCTCAATGTCGCGGGCCAGATAATCGCTTTGCAGATGGGTCTGTCGCTCGCGCAGATCTTCGATCCCGGCCAGGCGATTCAGGGCGCGATCGTCGGCGGATTTCTCGCCGTCCTCGGCACGACGATGATTTTCGCCACCGATCTTCATCACCTGCTGATCGCGGCGCTGCGCGATTCCTATTTCCTCTTTGCGCCGGGCGGCGTGGCGTTCAGTGCGACGGGCGGCGTGACGGGCGATATGGCGTCGGCAATGATCGACTCCTTGTCTTTCGCCTTCTCGCTCGGCGTTCGCCTCGCGGCGCCTTTCATCGTCTTCGGCCTCATCTTTTACGCCGGCGCCGGCGTTCTCAACCGCCTGATGCCGCAGGCGCAGGTGTTCTTCATGCTGATGCCGGCGAATTTGATTCTCGGCCTTTTGCTCCTCATGCTGACGACCGGCCTCATGATGACGGTCTTCCTCGGCGCTTTCGAAGAGCGCCTTTCGGTTTTCATCAGGTGACGCGATGGCTGACGCGCCCGACCAGCATCAGCGAACCGAAGAGCCGACGCCGAAAAGGCTCGAAGACGCGCGCAAGAAAGGCGATGCGCCGAAGAGCCAGGAAATCGTCGCGACCGCGATGATCGGCGCCGCGGGGCTCGCGCTGTTCATGCTGGCCGGCCCCGCTGCAAAATCCCTGACCGCGACGGGCGCCGCTTTTCTCGATCACCCGCATGAATTCGCCGTTGACGGCGCCACGCTGCAGCGCGTCTTTCTCATCGTCGCGATGAAGATCGGCGCGGCGCTCGCCGGCCTCGCCGCGCTTTTCGTCGGCGTCGCGCTTCTTTCGAACGCTGCGCAGGCGCGTCCCGTTCTCGCCGCCGACAAGGTGAAGCCGCAATGGAAACGATTGTCGCCGGTTGAAGGCGCTAAGCGCCTTTTCGGCCCGACGGCGCTCGTCAATTTCGCAAAAGGCGTCGGCAAGATTTTTCTTGTCGGCGCGGTGCTCATCTTTGCGCTCTGGCCCGATCGCGACCGGCTCGCCGGTCTTCCCTATGCGGATGTTCGCGCCATCCTGAAACTCGCCTCGGCGGAAACCGCGAAGCTCGTCCTTTACGCCGTCGTTGCGATGACGGCGATCGCGGCGCTCGATTACGCCTGGGCGCGCCGCGAGTGGAAGAAGCGGCTGATGATGACGAAGGATGAAGTCCGCCGCGAGATGAAGGAATCGGAGGGCGATCCGCAGATCAGGGGCCGTCAGCGCCAGCAGCGCGAGGCGCGCGCGCGCCGCCGCATGATGGCGGCGGTCAAGGACGCGACCGTCCTCATCATGAACCCGACGCACTACGCCGTCGCGTTGAAATACGACGCCGCTGACCGCGCCGCGCCGCACTGCCTCGCCAAGGGCCTCGACGACACCGCGCTGCGCCTTCGCGCTCGCGCTGAGGAATGCGGCGTTCCGGTGGTGGAAAATCCCCCTCTCGCCCGCGCGCTCTATGCGGCCGTCGAGATCGACGAGGAAATCCCGGTCGAACATTACGAGGCGGTCGCGAAGGTGATCGGCTTCGTGATGGGCAAGGCGAAGCCGCGCCCCAGCTAGGGCCCGGTCTCAGCCGCTCGCCCTCGGGCCGCACCGCCGGAAGATGCGTCCCGCCTGTCGAAAAATCAGGCCCGTTTTCAGGCGCTTGGCTTGTGGCGCCCCGCGCCGAGTCGCCTCATAGTCAATCGTTTTTGACGCCGAGCGAGCCAGAATCCCGTGACCGCAGAACCCGCCTTCGCCCCAAAGCCGGACGATGTTCCCGAAGAAACGCCCGAAATCGCGGGCGAGGCGGCGCCGCGCCCGCCCGGCGCCGACGACATCGCCGCGATGATGGCGGAGGCTGAAACGCGCGCGCGCCGCAAGACGGAGCAAAAGACGGAAAAGGACGAGGAGGCGCGGGTTCAATCGCGCGCGCGCCTCATCCAGCATGCGCTGCTCGGCGCGCTCTGGGGCGGGCTCGCTGTCGCCGCCGCCGGCGCGGCCTATGTGCTGTCGACGGGCGAACTTGGCGGGGCGGGCGTCGCGCTCGGCCTTGTCGTCGGCGCGCTCGCTTTCGTGTTTCTGATGGCCGCTTTCCGCCCGACGCCGTCGGCGATGCTGGCGAGCGCCGCCATGCGCCGCGTGTCGGGCAAGTCGGCGAACGACGCCGGCCAGCTCGCGGGGTCGCAAATGCTGCAAAGCCTCGGCCTTGCGGAGGGCGTCCTCGACGCCGATCCCGACGCGCGCCTCATCACGCGGACGGACGGCGTCGTCATCTACGCGAATGACGCCTATTTCGCGCTCGCGCGCGCAGCGGGCGTCATGGGACTGGCGGGCCTGCCGCCGCGCATCGACCGTCTTTTCGCGCAGCAGGGCGCCGAGGCGACGAAACTCTTCCGTCTTTGCCGCGCGGCGAAAAGCGCGGCGGAATCGGCGGAGATCATCTACCAGCAGATCGGGCTTGAAGGCGGCGGCGCGCTCCGCCGCTTTCAGGTGACGACGCGCGGGGTTGATGAGGCG
>JAGRED010000081.1 GCA_020446725.1 Parvularculaceae bacterium
AAGAAAGGAGGATGCGCATGATGAATTCCCAAACCGCGGCAATGCGCATTCGCCTTTCGCGCGAATTTTCGTTTTACGGATTGTCCGTGCAAAATCGCTGCAGGCCGCATGCGGACTGGATTCGAAGGGTGGTCCGGCGCGGGGATTATCCGGATAATCCGGCGCTTCAATCGCGCGGCGCGCGAAATCGCCGGCTATTTCTTCACCGCCGCAGCGACGTCCTTCGTCCAGCCGACATAGACCTCGGTGTCGCCGCGCTCGATCACCGGGCGTTTGATCAGGGTCGGGTTCGCGGCCATCAGCGCGATCGCCTTGGCTTGCGTGACGCCTGTCTTGTCGGCGTCGGAAAGGCCGCGCCAGGTGGTCGAGGCTTTGTTGAGCATCTTTTCCCAGCCGGCCTTCTGCGCCCAGCGCGAAACTTGCGCTTTCGTGACGCCGTCTTCGCGCACGTCGTAGAATTCGTACGCGACCTTCGCCGCATCAAGCTCCTTGCGGATTTTTCGGCACATATCGCAGTTCTTGAGGCCGTAGACGTTTATCGCCATCGCCTACGCCACCTGCAATCTCAGATAATTCAGCAGGTCGGTGCGCGTGATGAGGCCCTCGAACTTGCCTTCCTTGGTGACGACCGCGACATAGCCCTTTGCGAAAACGGGCAGCAGCTCTTCCATTTTCTCGGTCGAATCGAGCGTTTCGACGCGATAGGTCATCGCCGATTTCACCGGGTCCTTGAACTTGTCGCGATTGCGGACGACGGAGAAGAGAACGTCTTCTTCGTCGATCAGGCCGGCGAGCGTGCCGTCTTCGTTGAGCACGGGAAGCTGCGAGATGTCGTAAAGCTTCATGCGGCCATAGGCGATCATCAGCGTATCGTCAGGCTTGACCGTCACCGTCGCGCGCTCGGAATGCTTCCGCGTGATCAGGTCGGTGAGATCGCCTTTCGGCGCGCGCTTCAAAAAGCCCTGATCGTACATCCAGTAGTCGTTGTACATTTTGGAGAGATACTTGTCGCCGCGGTCGCAGACAAAGGCGACGACGCGCTTCGGCGTCTTCTGTTCGCGGCAATATTTGAGCGCGGCGGCGAGAATGGTGCCGGAGGAAGAGCCGCCGAGAATGCCTTCTTTCTTCAAAAGGTCGCGCGCAGCCTCGAAACTTTCCTTGTCGGTGACGCCGTAGGCTTTTTTCACGCGGGAAAGATCGCAGATGTCGGGGATGAAATCCTCGCCGATGCCTTCGACAAGCCAGGACCCGACCTCGTTCGGTTTGACGCCCGTATTGACATATTCCGTCAGGATCGAGCCTTTCGGGTCGGCGAGGATGATCTCGACGTCTGGCGCGGTCTCCTCGAAGAAATGCGCAAGGCCGGAGATCGTGCCGCCCGATCCGACGCCGGCGACGATCGCATCCATGTCATGGCCCATCTGTCCCCAGATTTCGGGGCCGGTCATGTCTTCATGCGCTTTCGGGTTCGCAGGATTGCCGAACTGGTTGACGTAGAACGCGCCGGTTTCATCGGCGATGCGCTGCGCGACGTCCTGGTAATATTCCGGGTGCCCCTTGCCGACATCAGAGCGCGTCAGGCGCACATCGGCGCCGAGCGCCTTGAGATGGAAAATTTTCTCCTGCGCCATCTTGTCGGGGACGACGATGGTGAGCCTGTATCCCTTCTGCGCGGCGACGAGGGCGAGCGCGAGGCCCGTGTTGCCGGCGGTCGCCTCGATGATCGCGCCGCCCGGCTTCAGCTTGCCGTCCTTCTCGGCCTGCTCGATCATCGCAAGACCGATGCGATCCTTGATCGAGCCGCCGGGATTGTTCGATTCAAGCTTCAGGAAAAGCGTGCAGGGGCCGGTGTCGATCTTCGAGATCTTGACCATCGGCGTCTTGCCGATGCCTTCAAGCATGTTGTCGTAAACGGGACCGAAGGGCGTTTCCTGCATGCGGCCTCTCCCTTGAGGAATGTGGCCGTCTTAAAGCCGATGCCGCAAGCGGCGGCAAGGCGGCGCGCTAATTCGCAACAATCCTCTGCGAACGCTTGAGGTCGCGGATGAAAAAACGCGCCGGATGCAGCGCTTCTGAAATGTCTCGCTCAACGGGCGCCGGCGCGCCGGCCATCATCGCAACGATCATCCGGGCCGCGAGCGGCGCGGTGACGAGCCCGCGCGAGCCGAGGCCGGACAGGATGAACAGGCCGGGGACGGATTGCGCAGGGGCGTAATCGCGTTTCCTGCCGACCCGCAGATCGTCATATTCAGCGCCGTAATGGCTCCAGTCCGGCATCGCGCCGACGACAGGAAGGCGGTCCGGCGTCTGGCAGCGCACGCTCGCGCGCGGCGATGACCCTTTTGCGTCCAGCGCGGCGGCGATCGCGGGGAGCGCGGCGCCGAGCGCGTCGATATTTGACAGCGTCGCCTCCGCGCTTGTCGCTGCGGTCTCATGCGCGGCGATTTTCTCATAGGTCGCGCCGATGACGAGCCCGCCCTCCGGCGCCGGCGCCGCGTAGGGGCCGAAGGCGATCGCATGACCCGGCGCGTCGGCGGCGGCGAAATGGTCGATCTGGCCCATGACGCCCGATAGCGGCAGCGTGCGCGTCTCTCGGAATTTGAGCGCGTCGCGGCCGTTCGCGATGACGGCTGCGGCGAATGCGCGTTCGCCGCCATCGTCCGTCCGGAGAATGATTTTCCCGTCCGCAGCGGCGAGCGACAGGACGCGCGCGCCGACAAGCGGCGTTTCCGCCGCAAGGAGCGCGCAATAGCGCGCGGGATCGATGACGCCCGCTTGCGGAAAGAAAAGTCCGTCATCGCGCAGGGTCATGTAACCCTCGGGGAGAAGCCGTGCGGCGGTTATTTTTTCAAGCCGCGATTTGCTTTCTTCATCGACCGTTTTGAGGAGAACGCCGCAGCGATTGAAAAACCCGGCGCCGGATTCGCGTTCAATCGCGTCGATGGCGGCGAGCGCTTCAAGATAGGCGGCGATGAAGAACCGCGCGCCCGCGCCGTCGCCGAGGTCGAGCCGCGGCATGATCAGCCCCGCGGGATTGCCGGACGCGCCGCCGGCGATCCCGTGGGGGTCGACGAGCGCCGGCTGAAATCCGTTGCGCCGCATCTCGCGCGCAAGGCTCGTCCCGGCGACGCCGGCGCCGATAATCGCAATCTCCGCGCCGGGCGCGGCGGGCGCTGCGCATGCAGCGTGAAACCACGGCGCGGGGGACGAGACGGTCGGCGGCGTGTCGATCCTCGCCGTCAGCATTTCACGCTTTCGTCCGTAGCCGGCGCGTTTTTCAACGTCAAAGCCGGCGGCCTGCATCGCGCGGCGCACCGATCCGGCGACAGTGAATGTCGACGCCGTCGAACGCGGTTTCGACAGCCGAGCGATTTCCGCGAAAATTTCTTCCGACCACATGTCTGGG
>JAGRED010000082.1 GCA_020446725.1 Parvularculaceae bacterium
ATAAGTGAGCGGCGTTTTTGCGCAGGCGTCTTCCCAGCTTTGTCCGGGCGGAATGTTATGAATGACCGAGGAAATCTGACGACGGCCGGGCGCGGTGCAGGCGTCCTGCTTCGGCGCGCCCCAATTCGCTGCGCAGCTTCCATCGCTGACGAACCAGACGCCCCACATGCCGCCGGCGCCGTGATTGTCGCAGCGGTTCGGCGCGCCGATATTGCTGCCGTTAAGCTTGGCGCCTGTCGCCTTGCAGTCATTCTCCCAGCTCCATCCCGCATCAAGCAGGCGCGAGGAATATTGACGCTTTCCGGGGGAGACGCAGGCCTCGCGTTTCAGATTGTCCCACCGCGCAGCTTCAGCGCTGGACATTGCGGCGAGCAAGGCGAAGCAGCTTGCTGAAAGATATCGCATGGAAGGCCCCTTTGATTGAAAACCGTATCCGACTGGAATCGCCGCGCCGCATCGTGCGCCCCGTCGTTTCCTAACCGATCGAATATGGCTGAACCACGATTGCCGCGCGCCGCGACGAAAAATGGGGTGAATACACCATGCGCGGCGGGGCGCGGCGGGGCAGGTTCGGCCGCCGCCGTCGACGGGTCGATGCGCTCGCCATGCGTTCCGCCGGGCGGCGGATGGGCGGGCCTCGCAAAAGGCTTGCGCCGGACCGCCGAAAGCCCCGGAAAACCCCTCCATTTGGAAAAATTGACCGGTCCTCACCGCCGCGTTATGGACCGCCCAAAGACCTCAAGGTGATCCATGGCCGACGCGAAAATTACTTTCAAATGGGAAGACCCGCTCTCCCTCGAAACGCAGCTGACGGATGAGGAGCGGATGATCCGCGACGCCGCGCGCGGCTATTGCGACGACAAGCTGGCGCCGCGCGTCATCGAGGCGAACCGCAAGGAGCATTTCGATCGGGAGATCATGACCGAGATGGGCGCGCAGGGGCTTCTCGGCGCGACGGTCGCGGAGGAATATGGCGGCGGCGGCGCGAGCCATGTCGCCTACGGATTGATCGCGCGCGAGGTTGAACGCGTCGATTCCGGTTATCGCTCGGCGATGTCGGTGCAATCCTCGCTCGTCATGTATCCGATCGAGGCGTTCGGCACGGAAGAGCAGAAGAAGAAATACCTGCCGAAACTCGCGACCGGCGAATTCGTCGGCTGTTTCGGTCTCACCGAACCTGACGGCGGGTCGGACCCCGGCGCGATGCGCACGCGCGCCGAGAAAGTGTCGGGCGGCTACAGGCTGAACGGCTCCAAAATGTGGATCACCAACTCGCCGATCTCCGATCTCGCGGTCGTCTGGGCAAAGCTCGACGGCGAGATTCGCGGCTTCATCGTCGAGCGCGGCGTGAAAGGCTTCTCGACGCCGAAGATCGAAGGCAAGCTCTCCTTGCGCGCCTCGATCACCGGCGAGATCGCGCTTGATGACGCCGTCGTGCCGGAAGATGCGCTGATGCCCGGCGTCAAAGGTCTTCGCGGTCCGTTCTCCTGCCTCAACAAGGCGCGCTACGGCATTTCCTGGGGCGCGATGGGCGCTGCGGAATATTGCTGGATGGCCTCGCGCGATTACGTGATGGACCGCGTTCTCTTCGGCAAGCCGCTCGCGGCGATGCAGCTCATTCAGAAGAAGCTTGCGGACATGCAGACCGAAATCGCGCTCGGCCTTCACGGAGCGCTCGCGCTCGGCCGGCTTCTCGATTCAGGCGCTTATGTGCCGGAAGCGATCTCGCTGATGAAGCGGAACAATTGCGGCAAGGCGCTTGATATCGCCCGCGTCGCCCGCGACATGCACGGCGGCAATGGCATTTCGGACGAATATCACGTCCTGCGTCACGCGGTGAACCTTGAGACCGTCAACACCTATGAGGGAACGCACGACATCCACGCGCTTATCCTCGGGCGCGCGCAGACGGGGCATCAGGCGTTCGGCTAAGGCGAATTCCGAGAAGCGGGACTATTCCGCCGCTTGAGCGGCGGTTTTTTCGCGGCGGCGCCGCTTCATCCATTTACGCATCGAGCGCGGCCAGAAATAGCCGGAATATTTCGGCGCGATGTCGTATTTGCGCGTCAGGAAGTTTTTCTTCGTTGGCGTCGCATCGTCCGTTTCATCGCTTTGCGCGGCCTCAACGGCGACGGTTTCCTCGAGCCATTGCGCATTGCTCATCGGTTCGGGGATCGGATCTTCGTCGGCCGCTTCGGGAACGCTCGACGGCTCGCGCATCTCAGGATGCGGCGCGGGTTCCTCGTCCTGTTCCAGGCTGCCGAGATCGCCAATTTCCTCCGGCGGGTCGAGTTCCGGGTTTGAAACGCGGATCGTCGGGGTGAACCGCGCTTTCGCGCCTTTCACGGCCATGCGCGCATCAAACGGTTTCGCCGCTTTCGGCGGTTGAACCGCTTCCTGCGGCGCGCTCACCGCTTCGGCGACATCGTCCGGTTCCGCAGCCGATTCCGGCGCAAAGTCCTGCGGGGCCGCATCGATGGGATCGGCCGCAAAGGCCTGCGGCTGCGCGGGTTCGTCTTGCGCGGCGTCATTCTCGTCGGCGGCGGCGAAGGCGCCGAATTCACGCGACAGTCTTTCCTGCATGTCGCGCGCGGCGGCGTGATCGCCCTGCGATTTCGCCTTGTCGGCGAGCGCGTTCTTCGCCGCGAGCTTCTTGCGCATCATGCTCTTGCGGCGCGCGCGGGCGATGGCGGCGGCTTTGGCGCTTTCTTCCGTTTGCGGATCGTCGCTCTCATCCGCCTGCGCCGGTTCCTGGCGCGCGAGACGCCTGGCGAGCCGTTCGACGAGTTCGTCATCGCTCGTTGCGGGATTTGATGATGTCGATGCGCCGCCGCGTGCGGGTTTCGCCGGCGTCTCGGCGATTTCTTCTTCGATCGCGTCTTCGATGATCGCGGCGCCGTCAGGCTCGTCGCCTTCGCTCACGCGCGCCGATGATGCGGGCGCGGGCGAGAGGGCGGGGCCGCCGGTGCGGAACAGCGCGGCGAGGTCGGCGCTTGAAAGCGGTTCAAGGCCGAGCAGCGTGCGCACGTCGTTGACATGCGACGGCATGAACTGGTTGAGCGATCCGACTTTAGCGAGGTGATTGCCCTGCGCCGCCGCGAAGCCGAGCCCGCGCAAGGCGGAGAGCGACGCCTGGTCTTCAACGCCGACCGCGGTGATCGCCGCATTCTGTTCGGCGGCGAGTTCGAGAAGTTCCGAGATCGCGCTGAGGCCGGGGCCTCTGACCGTGCGCGCAAAGCGCAGGATCGCCGCGCCGCCGGTCTTGATTTCGGCGAACGGGAAGGGACGCAGCGTTTTCAGGAAATCATTCGCCCGGCCCCGCACTTCGATGGCGAGGCGCGCGCCGGTGTCGGCGAGGCGCTGCAGTTGAAGCGCGGTCGTTTCAATATCCGCCTCGACCGGCGGCATCGGGCATTCAAGCGTGATCAGCTCGGCCGGGAAATTGCGCTCGCGCAGCAGCACGGTGAAATGCGAGGCGAAGGCCTCGTCCGCGAGGTCTGTGAGGGCGAGATTGATCGAAAAGCCCGGCGGATGGGCGCCGCGCCAGGCTTCATAGGCCGCGAGCGCCTCGGCGAGGACATAGCGCGTCAGCTCGCTCATCCGCCCTTGCGATTCGAAGAAGGAGATGAACGCGCCCGGCGGCAGCACGCCAAGGCTCGGATGACGCCAGCGAATGAAGGTCTCGACGCGGGCGAGCGCGCCGTTGCCGAGATCGAAGATCGGTTGAAAGAGGACTTCGAAGTCCTTGTCCTTCAACGCATTGTCGATGTCGACATTGGACAGCCGAACCGCCTGCGCGCCCATTAAATTCCCTCCGCAGGGTTCCCGTCGTCCGCCGCCGGAGCGGACAATCGGCCCAATTCTGACAGGCGCGCTCCGCGCCCCAACCGCCGGCTGTTCAAGAGCCCGCCCGATCCGGCTCACTTTTAACCAGGGGGGTTAAAGCTAGCTGAATGGGACGAGGCGAAGGCGCATGCCGACCAAGGTCTTATAGGACCGTGGCTCGATTCAGGCGCGGGCGTAAATGGTTAATTTTCGGAGGGTTTGAGCGAGTCAGTAGTCGAATTGTTCGCGCAGGATCCGCTCGTCGAGCGACTGGCCGCGATCGAACAGAACCGTCATCGAGATGTCGCGATTCTCACGCGCCTCGACCGATACGGCGTTGCGCACTTCCTGATTGTCGGCGACCGCCGAGACCGGGCGGATGTCGGGCTCCAGGGCCTCGAAACGGACGACTGCGTCATGGGGAAGGAGCGCGCCCTTCCATCGACGGGGGCGAAAGGCGCTGATCGGCGTCAGGGCGAGCAGGTCGGCGCTGATCGGCAGGATCGGCCCATGCGCGGAAAGATTATAGGCGGTCGAGCCCGCCGGCGTCGCGAGCAGAACGCCGTCGCAGGTCAGAGAATCCATCCGCACCTTTCCGTTGACGGAAATCCTGACGCGCGCGCTCTGACGCGTCTGACGGAAGAGCGAAATCTCATTGATCGCGAGCGCGTAATGGTGCTCGCCCGCTTCGTCGGTCGCCTTCATCGAGAGCGGGTGAATGGCCGCCGTTTCGGCTTCCGCGATGCGCTGGGGCAGATTGTCGAGGTCGGGCGAATTCATCAGGAAGCCGACCGTGCCGCAATTGACGCCGTAGACCGGCTTTCCAGCTTTCATATAGGCGCGCAGCGTTTCGAGCATGAAGCCGTCGCCGCCGACCGCGACGATGACATCGCATTGCGCAGGGCCGTGATCTCCGAAACGCGCGCGCAGGATCGCAGCCGTCTCGGCGGCCTGGCTCTTGGCGCTCGACAGAATGCAAAGGCGTTGGTCAGGCAAGCGGACGCTCCTTCGGACGCGGCCATGATAGGCCGCACCGTCAGGGCAGGGGAAGGGCCCGATGCAAGAAGCGTCCGCCGCCCGCCATGGCGTCGTCGTTTCAACGCGCCATCATTCTGTCTCGCGTTTCGCGATAGGGAAGGTCGTAACGCCAGTTCGGGAAGAGATCGCTTTCGGCGAGCGAAAGACCGGCGTCGAAAAAGATCCTGAAATCTTCGACAAGTCCCGCCATGTCCCACGTCGCCGGATCATATTCGTCGGCGGGCTTGTGATATTTGTTGGTGACGTAGTCGACATATTTCTGGAGGATTTCCGATCCTTCCGTCAGTTCGGAATCGAGCGGACTGCCGACCGCGTAAATCGCCGGAACGCCGCGCTGCGCGAATGGATGCGCGTCATTGCGGAAAAAGCCGCCGACCTCAGGATTTGAATCCGCCTGGATGACGCGGCCGATCCTTTTCGCCGCCTTGGCGAATTCGTCCTGGACTTCCGAATACCCAAAGCCGGGAATCGTCATCGCTTTTTGCGAGCCGAACGGAAAATGCGAATCCATATTGAGGACGGCGACCATTTTCTCCGGCGCACAGGGCGAATTGTCGGCGAAATATTTCGCGCCGAAGAGCCCTTTTTCTTCGGCCGTCGTTGCGACGAAATAGACCGACCGGCGCGGCGCTTGCGGCAGTTTCGCGTAGGCCTCGGCGATTTCAAGGAGCGCCGCCGTTCCCGTCGCATTGTCGAGCGCGCCATTGTTGATCTGATCACCCTCCGCATCGCGATTGACACCGATATGATCCCAATGCGCGGTGTAGACGACGCACTCGTCAGGCGCTTCGCGCCCGACAATCTTGGCGACGACATTGCTCGATTTAAGGCGCCGCGTCGCGCCGTCGAATTTGAGACGCGCAGTTGCGCCGAGATCGCGTCCCGCGCCCGGCGCCTCTCTGGCGGCCTCGGTGAGCGCATCGTAATCCTCTCCGGCTTTCGCGAAGAGCGCTTTCGCCGCCGGCTCGCTGATCTGCGCCGATGATTTCATCTGCGCGCCGCCGCCTTCCGCAGCGAGGAAGAACTGCGTCGCCCCGCTGCCGCCGCTTTGAAGAAGCGACCAGGGCCAGCCGGCGCTTTCCTCGGTGTGGATGAGAATGGCGCCAACGGCGCCTTTCGACGCGGCGAGCTTGAATTTGGCGTCCATGTGATAGTGCTCGGTCAGCTCGCGCCCCATGAAAAAGGCGTCATCGCCTTCCCGCATCGGTTCGCCGCGCATCAAGACGACGATTGCGCCGTCGACATCGAGATTGTCGTAATCGTTCCAGCCGTATTCGGGCGCCGCGATGCCGTATCCGGCGAAAACGAGGCGCGCGTTTTCGATTGTTCCCTTGCCGCTGGCGTCGCCGGCGAAAGCGACGAAATCGTCAAAGGGTTCGAAGGCGCTCGTCGCGCCGTCCATCGTCATGGAGAGGGCGAAGGCGGGATCGCGCGTCACTTCCGCAAAAGGAATGCGCTGTTCGAAGCCGTTTCGCATGCCCGGCCGCACGCCGGCTTTCCGGAAGCCGTCGATGAGATAGGCGACGGTCTTTTCCTCGCCGGCGGTTCCGGGCGCGCGCCCCTCGTATTCGTCGCTCGCGAGCGTTTCTATATGGCGCGCGAGATCGGCCGCCGTGATCGACTGATAGGCGATGTCGAACCCTTCGGGATCGGCGGCGAAGGCGTTGGCGCTGAGCGCGATGATGGCGCCGCCGCTGAGTGCTGCTTTTTTCATGTCAAACCTGTTTCTGTCGGAAAAAATTGCGGGCGAGCGGGTCACCAAATCCGAACGCGCTCGTCGGGGGCGAGGTAGAGCTTGTCGCCGGGTTTCACGTCGAACGCCTCGTACCAGGCGTCCATGTTCCGCACGATGCCGTTGACGCGAAACTCCGACGGGCTGTGCGGGTCGGCATACATGCGGTGCCGCAAATCGGCGTCCGTATATTTGCGTCGCCAGATCTGGCCGTAGGCGAGGAAAAAGCGCTGATCGCCGGTAAGGCCGTCGATCACCGGCGCCTCCTCGCCGCGGAGCGAATTGCGATACGCCCGATAGGCGACGGTAAGCCCGCCGAGATCGCCGACATTCTCGCCCATCGTCAGATCGGGATTGATCGCGATGTCGTCGACGGGAACGTAGGTCGCATATTGCTTGCCGAGGGCGTCGGTGCGCGCGGCGAAATTTTTCGCGTCCGCATCCGCCCACCAGTTGCGAAGAAGGCCGTCGCCGTCGGATTTGCTGCCCTGATCGTCAAATCCGTGGCCGATCTCATGGCCGATGACCGCGGCGATGCCGCCGTAATTGACCGCAGGGTCTGCGTTCGGGTCGAAAAAGGGCGGCTGCAGGATCGCCGCCGGGAAAAAGATCGCGTTGTTCGGCGGCGAGTAATAGGCGTTCACGATTTGCGGCGTCATGCCCCACTGGTTTTCCGGATCGACCGGTTTGCCGAGACGGTCGGCGTAGTAACGCCAGGTCGACGCGTTCGACCGCTTCATGTTCTCAAGCGCATTGTCCGGCGTCGGCGCCAGATCGGCGTAGTCGCGCCAGATCTTCGGTCCGACGACAAACGGCTTGAACTTCGACAGTTTCGTCAGCGCTTCGGCTTTCGTCTCATCGCTCATCCAGTCGAGATTGCGGATGCGTTCATCGAATGCGGCGATGACATTGTCGACGAGCATGTCCATTTCGCGCCGCGCCTCGGGCGGAAAATAGCGATCGACATAAAGCTTGCCGACAGCCTCGCCGAGCGAGTCATTGATCGCCGCGATGGCGCGCTTCCTCCGGTCGCGCTGTTGCTGCTGGCCGTGCAGCGCCTTGCCGAACAGGTTGAACGTCGCCTCATCGAGCGAGGCGGGCAGCACCGATGCGTAATTGATGAGATAGTGAAGCTTCAGATAGTCGCGCCAGACCTCGACCGGCGTTTGGGCGAAGAGGTCGGCGAGCGCGATGATCGCCTCGCGCTCATTGACGATGAACTCGGTCTCGTTTCCGGCGCCGGCCGTTTCGAAGAAAAGCCGCCAGGGAAAGCCCTTATAGTCGCGTTCAAGATCGGCGAGCGTGACAAGATTATAAGTCGCGACCGGGTCGCGCTGCCTGGCGAGCGGCCAGTGGATTTCGGCGATTTTCGTTTCAAGCGCCAGAATCTTTTCGGGCGCGTCCTCTGACCTGCGTGCGCCGGCGAGGTCGAGCGCCGCGCCGATATAGGCGAGATAATTCGCCCGCGCGTCGGCGAAGCGTTCGTCGACATAATATTCGCGGGACGGCAGCGCGATGCCGGCCTGCGTCAGGTGGACAAGCTGGCGATCGGTCTGTTTGGCGTCCACCGAGACATAGGGCGCGATCGGGGAGGATGCGCCGAGATCGGGCCGCGCCATCGCGCGCGCAACGGCGTCGTGATCGGCAAGCTGGTCGAAATAGGCGAAATCCTCTGCGATCGCTGAAAACCCGCGCCGTTCGATTTCGTCAGTATTCATATAGGCCGCGTAGAAGTCGGCGATCTTTTTTTCGATCGGCGTCGCGCCCGATCGCGCGGCTGAATCGACAATCTCCGCGACGCGCGTTTCGGATCGCTCGAACAGCACGGTGAAAGAGCCGTAATTGGTGAAGTCGGAGGGAATCTCGAATGTCTTCAGCCATTTTCCGTTCACGTAACGGAAGAAATCATCGCCCGGTTTCACGCTTTCATCGACCGCCGTCAGATCGACTCCCCAGGCGCCGAGTTCGGGCGCGCCGCTTTTCGCCGCCTTCGGTTCGTTGCGCGCCGCCGCAGCGCTCGCGCTAGTCGGCGTCCGGTCGCCGCCATCCGCGCAGCCCGCGACCAGAAAGACGGACGCCGCCGCCAGCGCGATAACGGAACTTGTCGATTTCATCGGCCCCTCGCCAGTTAATTGCGGCGCACGCCGCCGCTCGTCGTTACTTATTAAAAAAAATATAGTATATTGAATAAGAGAAAACCGCCTTGCGGCGAAGCGAGCCGGGCGCGCGACGGTTCGATGCCGCCGGGCGGGCGCAGCGCGCCTTACCGGCGGGGGCGAATAATGGCAGGCAGGCGCGGGCGACAGGCCGGGGAAAGAGCGATGGGCGGCGACAGACGGAAAGACACCTATTGGGTCCTTCGGCGCGAGGAGCTTCGCTGTCTCGCCTCGCCGATCCGGATGGATATCGTCGATCATCTCGCCGGGCGTCCGCCGATGCCGATCCGCGAACTTGCGCGGCGCATCGGAAAACAGCCCTCGGCGATCTATCATCACCTGCGCCAGTTGATTGATGTCGGCCTCGTCCTCGAAGCGGGCACGCAGGTCGTCAATCGCAAATCGGAAAAACTCTATGCGACGCCGGCGCCGCGCGTGCGGTTGAAACGCGCGCTAGCCGAGCGCGTCGATGACGACGCGATGCGCGCGCTTGTCGGCGCAATGCTGCGCCAGTCAGAGCGCGATTTCGCGGCCGGCGTCGCGGCGGACGATGCGCGGGCGGACGGCGCCTATCGAAATCTCGGCATGTTCCGCCTGATCAACCGACCGTCCAAGCGCTCGCTGAAACGCGTGAATGCGCTCCTCGAAGAGATCGGCGAAATCCTCTGGGAGGAAGACCAGCCGGGCGAACCGCTCGTTGCGCTAAGCTGGGTGATGGCGCCGATAAGGGCGGACGATCCCGGCGAGGACTGACGCGGCGGCCCCCTGCGCCCCGCGCTCGCCTTGACGGCGCAAGGTGATAGGATGGCGGCGGACCGCAGAGGAGAAACGCCATGACGGCCAGCGCCATGACCGCAGAAACAATCGGCAGGGAGCCGGGGTTCAACCTGCCCGATCCGTCAACGCTGCCCTCGCTCAAGGGCAAGGTCTCGGCGGAGGAATGGCGTCTTCGCTGCGAGCTTGCGGCGACCTATCGCCTCGTCGCTCTCTACGGCTGGGATGACATGATCTTTACGCATATTTCCTCGCGGCTCCCGGCCGAGAACGGCGAGGCGCGTTTCCTGCTCAACCCTTACGGCCTCTTTTTCGAGGAGATGACGGCGTCTTCCCTCATCAAGGTCGATATGCAGGGCAATGCCGTGCAGGAAACGCCGTATTTCACCAACCCCGCCGGCTTCACCATTCATTCCGCGCTGCATATGTCGCGCGACGATGCGCATTGCGTTCTTCATACGCACACGCCCTACGGCGTCGCCGTTTCCGCGCAGCAGGACGGGCTGAAGCGCTATTCGCAATTCGCCATGGTCGTCCATGACGACGTCGCCTATCATGACTATGAAGGCATCGCGACCGATCTCGATGAGCGCGAACGCCTGGTCAAGGATATGGGAACGCATAATTTCCTGATCCTTCGCAACCACGGCACGCTGACGGTCGGCGCCAATTGCGCGACCGCTTTCCTGCG
>JAGRED010000083.1 GCA_020446725.1 Parvularculaceae bacterium
CAGACTTCGTCCTTGACGGTGAGCGCGAGCCCCGCATCGGCGTAACGATAGACGGCGCCCGCTTCAGTAATTTCCGGCGCGGGCGTCGGCGCTGAAAGCCGCCGCTCGCCGTAATCAAGCGTGAATTCGGTTTCAACCGGCCCCAGCGAAACGAGCCAACCCGGTTCATTGCCGCGCGCGACAATGCGCGCGGCAATGGGCGCGGCTGACGCGCTATCGTCTGCATCCGTCGCGGCGATTTTATCGTGCGAGCAAGCGAAGGCACACAGCATGGCGCCGAAGATTAGAATTCGCTTCATCATACAAACCCCCTGTTAGAAACGATTTGCGCCACGCGTCCACGGCCGGAGTTAGTAGGCGCGTCCGTCAAAGCGATATGGACGCATACAAAGCTGGAGAACGCAACGCCGGCCTTTCGTCTCGCATCCTTATTTCGGTTTGGGCGGAGGGTCCTTCGGTGGCGGTTCTTTCGGCGGATCGCCGGGCAGCCCCAGAAACTCTTGCTGCGCCTCCCCAGCCTTGCGCGCGGAAACGCATGTCTCCACCGTCTCTTCATAACGGCTTTTCACCTTTTGCCGGCAGCGCTCAATGCGCGCAGCGCTGCGGCGGGAATTCTCGCAGGCGGCGAGACTGTTCTCGTACTCTTGAGGCGCGGCGGCGCATTCCTGCGCGCCGGCGCGCCGGTCTGGCATCGATGCGGCGGCGGGGAGTGCTGCGAGAATGCAAAGACAAAACGTCAGTCTGAAAGTCGTCTTCATCGTCTGCTCCGCGTGAACGCCGCGACCTGTTGAGGGCCGCAGTTGCAAGGACGGGAGAATAGTACGGAAACGGATGGTTGAATATGTCAAAATTCGGGGCGCGCGATCATCAGCCAGAAGATCGACAGCACCGCGAAAAACGCGGGAAAGCCGAAAGCGAACCAGCGGCGATAGAGGCGGAAATAATCATCCGGCAAAGGCGCGTCCTGCGCGGCGGCCGCCTGGGCGAGATCGCGCATCCTTTTCTGCATGAAGATGACCGGAACCCAGAAGGCCCCGGTGAAAAGATAGAGCGCGACCGACGCGAGTATCCATCCGCTCGACAGCGGATAGCCGGCGGCAAGGCTGAGCGCGACGCCGGTGACGGGCTGCGCGACGACAGCCGTCAGCGTAAAGAGATAGTCGGCGGTGACGACGATCGACGCCACGGCGGCGACAGTCTTCGGATCGCCGGTCCGATGCGCGCGCAGCATGAAGAACGCGATGCCGGCGCCCGTGCCGAGCAGCACTGTCGCGCCGATGACATGCAGCCATTTGAGGAAGAAATAGAGCGTCATCACCGTTCCTCAAGCATGATCGCGAGCGCAAGGCCGAGCGTCATCGCCGGGATGATCTTGACATATGGGCCGAGGGGATCGGCCCACAGATGCGGCGCCAGAATGCCGCCCATGACGAGATAGACCGCAGCGATGACGACTGAAAGCGCGGCGGCGGCGCGCGATGTCGGGCGCAACAGAAGACCGACCCCGATCGCGATATCCACAAGGCCGCCGGCGACAACCATGCGCTCCGCCGTTCGCCGGCCGATATCCGGCAAGAGCGCCGCCGCTTCGTTGATCCGCGCCAGTCCGATTGCGCCGGACGCAATCCAGAATCCGGCCAGCGCGACAAGCATCAACGGCAGAGCGAGCTGCGCGCGGGCGAACAGGCGTTCCTGCGCCGACCCGGGCAGACCGGCCAGCGTTTGGTCCAGGGACTTGAGCGCCCTGCCCGTCGCAGCGCGCCAGGGCGCGGGATCGGCGATGACATTCTCGCCCATGACTTTCATCGCCGTCGAGCGCAGCGGCGAACGCCAGCCGAACCAGCCTGCCGCATCGGCGAGCGCGCTTACAGGCGCGGCGACCCATGCGGGAAGATCAGGTTCAATCCGCGCCGGCGCGAAACCGATCTGCGCGCGCAGGCTGCGGACAATCTCGCGCAGCGTATGCGGTTCCTCCTCGGCGAGATCATAATCGCACCGCACCGGAACCTCGCCTTTCAGCGCCGCGACGACAGCGGCCGCGACATCATCGAGCGCGACGGTCTGCACGCGCGCCGAGGCGTGAACGAGCGGCGTCATCATCGGCGATCCCGCAAGCATTCTGAGCAGCGCCGTGCCGCCATAGGCGCCGCGCCCGATGACAAGGCCGGGCTTGAAGACGACCCAGTCTAGCGAAGACGCTCTCACCGCCGCATCGCCCATCGCTTTCGTGCGCATGAAGGCGGTCGACGCGCCGGCGTCCGCCCCCGGCGCTGAAATCTGGATGAAGCGCTTCACGCCGGCTTTTTCAGCGGCGGCGACCAGGGCGACAATCGCACGGTGATGGATCGTCTCCAGATGATCGCGCGCGCCGTCCTGAAGCGCGCCGGCGGCATTGACGACGGCGTCGACGCCGTGAAGGAGCGTGCGCCATTCTTCAGCATCGACAAGCCTCGCCATATCGGCGCCGATCCAGTCGACGCCGGGAAGAAGCCGTCGCCCTGTCGCGACGCTTCGTCCGAGGCCGACGCATTCAAAACCCGCCGACGCGCAGGCGCGGATCACATCCGCGCCGATGAAGCCGTATCCGCCGAGAACGAGGACTTTCATTCAGCCTGAATGCGGCGCGTCGCGCGCCGGCGTCCAGAAGCGTCGGATCGCGTCGATGATCTCGGCCGGCGTCGCGTGCGGCGATGAAAGGCGGATTTCGGAAATGCGATCGAGCCGGTCCGTTGACGACAGGTCCTTAGGGTCGAACCTCACGATTACCGCACGTGCGTCGCTTTCGACCGAACGCACCCGCGCCCAAGTGATGCGGCGCTCTCTCGTTTTCAGCGCGTCGCCGCCGATCCCCGTCGCATCGACGATAACGAACCCTTGCTGACCGGGCGCGGCGCCTTTGATGAAATAGGCATGCGCCTCCCACAAAAGGAGAAGGACGCCGCCGCCCAGAAAGGCGAAATCGACCGGCATCGCCTGCCGGTCGGATGCGAAGAAGTCGAGTTGAGGCAGGATGAATGCCGCGAGGATGAGCAGGCCAGCGCCGATGAGCCGCACGCGACGATGACCCGTCGAATGGACATCGTCGAACACGACAGCTTCCGGCCTGTCGCTATGAAAACGGCTTTGGCGATCTTCTTCCGATGAGCCGGTCATCGCCTGCTCATCAGCGCCGGTCGACCGGCAGGCATTCCCCGCTCACCGGATTGCCGACGACCTGGCGCGACATCCACGCCTCAACGGCGGCCATGCATTCCGCCTCGCTCGCATAGGCGCCGATGATTTCCGGATCGCTCGTCGGCCCCGGCGTCAGGTATCCGTGCGCGGCCCATCCGGCCTCGCTTGAGCGCGGATCGCGCCCCTGCGTCGCGCAGGCGGCGAGGCCGAAAGTTAACGCGGCGAACGCCGCCGCTCGATGAAGTCTCATCATGCTCGTCCCCTTTTCGAAGGTTCGGCGAGAGCGATCCTATCACTTCAAAGGAAGGCGGATGAATGACCAAATCGCCTCATTTGATTTCGCATATGCGAAAAACACGACCGGAAATCCGGATGCTGACGCGGCGACGAGGCGAATTCGACAGCCGGCGCTCGCTTAATCTGATTAGGCGCCGACATCGCGCGCGATCTACCATCTGCACGCGCATCGATGCGCAAAATAGATCGTCGCAGGTGCTGCGCATCTCCTTCACGCGCCCTGAGGAAGGTCGGACAAGCCGTTTTCGTTTCGAAACAAGCGTTTAGACAAAAGAAAAACCCGGCGCAAAGCGCCGGGTTTAAAAGATTTGCGCCCTTGAAGAGCGAAATGGGTGGAAGCCGAACTTCCTGAGATCGCCGCGGTCGCCTTATTCCGGTTTTCCGCTTTGATCGCCCCTTCAATAGAACGCTGCGTAGACAATTTTGCAGCATTTCGGCGTTCAGGGACGCAACGTAACGCCTTGTAGAAGGCTTACGCGGCCTTCTTCTTCCGACGCTTGCGGCGCTTCTTCGCAGGAGCGGCAGCTTTAGCAGCGGTTTTCTTCGTGCGGCGCTTGGCCGTTTTACGCTTTGCAGTCTTGCGCTTGGCCGTTTTACGCTTGGCCGTTTTACGCTTCGTCGCTTTGCGCTTCGCGGGCGCTTTACGCTTGGTGGCCTTGCGCTTCGTGGCCTTACGCTTGGTCGTGCGCTTCGCAGCCGTCTTCTTGGCCGCTTTTCTCTTAGCTTTACGTTTGACCGCCATGGTCTTTCCTCCGAGTAGCTAACGGAAGCATGAAGATTAATTCAATTTACTAAAAAAGTATGCAAGCAATCGCGTTGAAACCGTCCGTGCAGGGCGGTTTTCGCATTTTTTTCGCGTTTTTTGACGCTGACTGCTTCAAAAATGCATCACGAACCGATGTTTGCAGCGCATTTTTGATTCGAAATTCCGTTTTTTGCGCGTTGTGATTCGTTTTTCGAATCGAATTTCAACGCGCGACGATCATCAAAACGGAATTTCATCGTCGAGTTCGAAGGACTGTCCGCCGCTCGACGGCATCTGATCGCGACCGCCGCCGAAATCGCCGCCGCCGTCGCGCCGACCGTCGAGCATCACGAGCGATGAGTTGAAATTGCGGAGCACGACTTCGGTCGAATAGCGGTCCTTGCCCTCTTTATCCTGCCATTTGCGCGTCTCGAGCTGGCCTTCGATGTAAACCTTCGAGCCCTTGCGCAGATATTGCTGGGCGACGCGCGCGAGACCTTCCGAGAAGATGACGACCGAGTGCCATTCCGTTTTCTCGCGACGTTCGCCGGTGTTGCGGTCCTTCCAGTTTTCCGACGTCGCGATCCTCAGATTGCAGACCTGACCGCCGTTCTGAAACGAGCGCACCTCCGGATCCTGACCGAGATTGCCGATGAGAATGACCTTGTTGACGCTGCCTGCCATAAAAAATCTCCCGAGAAGAATGTGCGCGCGGCCTGTGTCGGCGGATTCGGCGCGCGCGGGACCAGATGCTTTTCCCCAAATGCGAAACGGGCGTTTTCGCCGCTTTACAGCGCCCGCCGCCGCAAAATGTTCACATCCTGTTCTTGCCGTCAATGCTGATTTGCGATTAAGTCGGCGCGCTTTTCATTCGCCCCGAATTCAACTCCGCATCCGGTTCCATGTCCCTCAAATCGATCCGCGTCGTCGGCGCCCGCGAACACAACCTCAAAAACGTCACGCTGGAAATTCCGCGCGACGCGCTCGTCGTGATGACGGGCCTTTCAGGCTCCGGCAAATCGTCGCTCGCCTTCGACACGATCTACGCCGAAGGCCAGCGGCGCTATGTGGAAAGTCTTTCGGCTTATGCGCGCCAGTTCCTTGAGCTGATGCAAAAGCCCGATGTCGATCAGATCGAAGGGCTCTCCCCCGCAATCTCGATCGAGCAGAAGACGACCTC
>JAGRED010000084.1 GCA_020446725.1 Parvularculaceae bacterium
GGAAAAATCGCGCCGGTCGAAAAGACGCTGTCGCTGAAGGCAAGCCCCGCGCGCGCGTTCGCGCATTTCACGGAAAATATGGGCGCCTGGTGGCCGCTCGGATCGCATTCCCTGTCGCGCGCGCAGGCGAAGACCGTCGTCTTCGAAGCGAAGAAAGGCGGGCGAATTTACGAAATCGATGTTACCGGCCGCGACCGCGAATGGGGCCGCGTGAAGGAATGTGAGGCGCCCCATCGCCTCGTCTTTTCATGGGTGCTCGAAAATGTCGCCGAGGCGACCGAAGTCGAAGTGACGTTCGAGGATGACGGAAAGGGCGGCACGGATTTCAAGCTCGTACATCGCGGCTGGCTTGAAACGAAATCGGGCGCCGAACGACGCGAAATGTACGCCGGCGGCTGGACTCCGGTGCTGGACGATTATGTCAGCAGCCTTGCGTGATTTCACGGCGGCGCGCTGCGGCGCATCCGCAACGGCGTTCGGAATGACCGTTCGCCTATTCCGAAATGACGCGTTCTTCGCCGGGATCCGTGAAGACGTCGCCGCCAAGGTCCCGCCGCGTCTCATCTCCCCGGCCGAGCGCGCTCGCAGGGATATGAACGCCGATCACCTGTTTCGCCTTGACGTAATTCTCAAGAATGCCGCGGCCAGAAGGTTCGTCGTACCACCAATAGGGCGGAAAGGCGGCGTCGTGTTCTCTTGCGGAGAAATGCTTCGAATGGCGCGCGAAATTTTCCTCCACCGATCCGGCGTCGCCGAAATGGATGATCGTCGTTTCGTCGTCCAGCGTGACCCGCCAGGAATAATTCTGGACTTCAGGGCGATTGCCGGCATGCGGCAGCGAGACGACATCGATTTCGACGTCGCCGAAATGAAGGGAACGGGCGTTGTCTTCGGGCCCAATATCGACAGGGACGATGCGCGACCGAAGTCCGTCCTCCATCCCCGCTTCTTCAAGCGCGTCGACGACCTGTGTCGGCGCGAACAGCCGAACCGCCGGTTGCGCGCGGAGGTAATCAAGCATCGGCGCGGGCGAAAAATGATCGCCGTGAATGTGACTGACGAAAACGGCGTCGACGCCGTCATAGGGCGCTTCGCCCCGCATCATCGCATCTTCGATCGCCGTCGGCGGCGTCAGATAAGTATCGTAACTGTAGGCGTAAAAAGCGTCGATGAGGATTTTCGTCTGGCCGCGCGCAACAAGAACGCCCGCATTGGCGACATAGACGGCGCGCGCAGGATCATGCGCGTAAGCGGCGCCGATATGCGCCGCGATGGCGAAGGGAAGTGCGATGATGCGCATGAAGGTCCTCATTGCGGTGCGGGTCCTGTTTTAAGGCGCGGGATTGCAAGACCGGATGCGGCGCCGTCGGCGCGAATGCTCGGCGAAACGCGAAAGAGCGCTGCTGGGCGCCCGCTTTGCTGCTGCGCCATCGCGCCGGATTTGACGACAAGACCGCCATTTTCAATCGAGCGGCGGAAGTTCTGCTTGTGAAGCTCGAAACCGACAATAGCCTCGACGGTTTTCTGAAGCGCGAGCAGCGTGAAGTCCGCCGGCATCAGTTCGAAAACGACCGGCCGGTATTTGAGCTTGCCGCGCAGGCGCCCGATCGCCGTTGCGAGAATGCGCCGATGATCGGACGTCATCGGCAGGCCCGTCGCCTCGGTTGTCGCGCGCGCCGTTCTCGGTTCGGCGAGACCGGCGGCGGCGCGGTCGCGCCAGGCCTCTTCGACGAGGCCCGCTTCATACATCGTTTCATAGCGTTCCAGCGCGCGCTCTTCCTCCCAGCCCGTCTCGCCGAGACCGAAGGCGAGCGTCATGCGGCGGCGGCGGTCGCTGCGCAAAACGTCCGTCTCGGCGCGCGCGACCCAGGCGGACAAAGCGGGCAGGACGATTTCCTTGAGGATCGCCGGCTCGCCGCGGCGCCAGTCTTCCCACGGGAAGAAATCATACCAGCTTCGCCATTGGGCGTTCCCGACGGTGACTTTCGCCGGCTCCGAGGCGAGCGCGAGATAACCGACCGAGACGACGCGCGCGCGCGCATCGCCGCCGGCGATGACGGCCGCCGGCGCCTCGCGGCCCTTGTCGCCGAAGGTGTAGAGCTGCTCGACATAGCCGAGCGCGACCTGCGTCTGTTCGGAGACCCAGCTGCGAAGCCCGAGTTCGAAGGTGCGATGGCCGGCGGGATCGAAAGGGCCGTAGGGAAGGCCGAGACCGTCCGCCCGTTTGACGCAGAGCGACTTCGGCTCTTCGGCGTCGACGACGGCGAGCACGGCGTTGAGGAGAATTGCGATTGGCGGCTGGTCGGGTTTTTTCGGCACAGGGCGTCTATAGCCGCTGCCGCGCGCTACGTCAGGCCGCGAGTTTCACCATCGCGACGGGCGCGGAAATCGCCGGGCAGGGCGGGCAGAGATCATCGACAGCATCCGCCATGCGCCCGTCGCGGCCGAGTATCTCATCCGCATAGGTTACGAGCAGCGGGCAGGGGTCCGCATGCGGCGCCGCGGCGCGCAGCCGCTTCATCAGTTCCGCTTCCGGCGTTTGAGGCTCGCGCATGCACAAGATGATGAAAGCCGCCGCCGTCGAGCGCGAAACGCCGCGGTTGCAATGGATGAGGATGTCGCCGTCGCCGTCCCACCGGCGGACGAAATCGACGATGTCGCGCGCCCGCGCGGTCGCCGCCTTGCTGATCGTTTCCGAACAGCTCTCGCGCTCGACATAAAGGAGGAGATGCGCCTTTGGGTCGACGCCCGGAAAAACAGGGGCTTCCTCCTCCTCTTCCGACAGAAGGGAGATCACGGCTTTCGGTTGATGCCGGGCGAAGGCCTCGGCGGCGCCGGCGAGCGAGGAAACGATCAACATGGGGCCCATATTGGCCGGTTCGGCCGGCCGATAAAAGGATCCCAAAATCACACCGGCTTGAGATCGCGCTGAGTTTACCGCCCGCTATCCGCATCTTGGGCGGCCATCAGCTCGCCGAACCGCGCGAGGTAGCGTTTCTGGGCGACGGCGGTCGTCTCGATCCGGATTTCCGTCGCGGGAACGCCGCGCGGCGCGCCGAAGAGCTGGTTCGCCTCCGCAGCGCTGAAGCCCGCAAGCTGGATCGCCTCGAAAAAGGCGCTCGCCCGGTCGGCGCGCTTGATCGCCATTTCGACCGTGTGGGGAAGATCGGCCGGCAATCCGAACCGCAGATGGACGGCGCGCTGAAGGCGCTTTTCAATCGATCTGTATTGATCGCCGAGGGCCGATTTGAACGGGCTGATCATGTCGCCGATGACGAATTCAGGCGCGTCGTGAAGAAGCGCGGCGAGGCGCCATTTGACGGGCCAGTCGGGGCGGATCGCCTGACAGAAATTCTCAACCAGAAGGGAATGCTGCGCGACGGAAAAAGGGATGAGACCTTTCGTCTGGCCGTTCCAGCGCGCAACCCGCGCGAGCCCGTGGGCGATATCCTCAATCTCGACATCGACCGGCGAAGGATCGAGCAGATCGAGCCGGCGCCCCGAAAGCATGCGCTGCCAGGCGCGCGGCGGTGCGGCGGTCTTTTTCGGGGCGGGTCTGGCCAAGGCGTAAGCGTCCGATCGGCGGCGCGGCCCCGGTACCGCAGCCGCCGCGCGCCGGCAAGTCCATGCAAGCACGCCGACGGCGCGACAAGCGGGCCTCGACTTGCGACAGGCCGACTTGAACGCGCCGCCGGCGCGCGCGATCTTCGAAGGGTAAGGGAGCGCGTTCAAGACTCCGAAAAAGCCAAAACAAGCCAACGAACAATAAGGGGCGTTCACAATGACCAATCTCGACACGTATCAGGGCGAGGCCCGTCGCGGCTCGGGCATGATGTGGCTCTATATGCCGATCGTGCTGATCCTGTTTCTCGGCGGCGCGCTTTCCGTCGCCGCCTACAATTTCTCGGACGCGGATCTGACCGTCGCCGAATCAATCGCCGCCGGTTTCGGCGGTCTCGCTGGGATTATCCTCGGTCTCTTCGGCGCAGCGATCGGCATCGTCGTCGGTCTCTTCGGCGCGCTGATCGGCCTTGTCGCCGCTGGCGGCGCGGTTGCGATGACGCTCTTCCTCGTCGCTTCGCCGGTGATCGCGATCATCCTGCTTGCGCTGTTGATGCGCCGCCCGAAAAACGTCTGTCCCGATCCGGGTGCGCATCCCGCCTCGGAAATCTGATTGACGATAATGAGTGGAAAGCGCCGGCGCAGGCCGGCGCTTTTTTGCGTTCAGAATCTGAACGTCTGACCAAGCCGCAGAGCGAGGCTTGTCCCTTGCGCGCGGAAGGACCCCGGAAAGCGGTCTTCCTCAATCAGCGCGGAATGACCAAGCGCGATGAATATCTCGCGTTCCGGCGTCGGCTCCCAGCTGAATCGGGACAGCAGCGAAAAGCTCTCGGAAATATTGTCGTATTGAATATCGGTTTTGATGAACATCGTCGGCGACACGGCGATGGTCGAATCGATCGTTGCGACATGCACGGCGAGGTAGCCGGTCGGCAGATCGAACTGCGTCAGCTCATATTCCGCCGCGAGGTTGAAATGACGGCCGGGGCGAAAGCTCGCGCTCGCGGTCCACTGTCTGAAGTCGCCGCCGTAAAGGCCGCCCCAGCGATATTCGAGCCCCCCGGCGACGGCCCGCGCCTGCGAGGAATCGACGACGATGCGGTATCGCGTGAATCGATATTCCCCGATCGGCACGTTCAGCCGGCCGGCGATATCAAAGGGTTCGCGAATGTCGAGAAAGCCGCGAAAGAATTCGAAATTGGCGAAGTCGCCGATCTGGTTCTCGCCTTCAATCCAGGCGCCGACTTCGCGATCAAGCACTTCATCATCGAGATCGGTGACGGCGAGCGCAAAGACGCCGGTCGTGATCGATCGGATCGCGCTGTCGGCCGGGCGGAAAGTCCGGAACGCATTGCCGTCATAGAGGCGCACGCCCTTCCGGTTGGAGAAACCGAGGCGGGGCTCGTAATTCTCGCCGACATGGCGGAAGCGCGCGGTCCAGTTCCAGCTCTGGCTGCGATAGGCGCTGTCAGCGCTGGCGAACTGGTCGGAAGACGATGCGCCGCCCGCGCTGTCGAACGAGCGCAAATAGGTGAAGTCGGCGAACAGCGTCCCGGGAAAGCGCATCGAGTTCTTGTATTGAAAATCGGCGCCCGCGACCGTGTTGTTCGCAACGCCCGTCGGATCGCCATGCGTGAACACGACGCCCGCCTTCGATTCATTGAGGACGTCGAAAGACGCGCGTCCGGCGGTCAGATACTGCCCGTCGTAAACCGTGTCATCACCCGTCTTCACGGCGAGCGCGCCGAGATTGGCGGCGCCGAGCTTGCCGCTTACTTTTGCGCCGGCGACGATATCGACGGGCCGACCTTCGACGATGCCGATATTGCGCGAGAAGAATGGCAGCCCGTTCACGTCGTCCTGAAAGACGCGGCCGCCGAATTCGAAAGACGCTGCGTCCTGGAGGAAGAAGTCGCGCGTTTCCGGAAAGAAGATGTCAAAACGTCCGGTCTGGACCTGTCTTGCGTCAAGCGGTGCGTCGGCGAAATCGGTGTTAAGCGTCAACGAGCCGGTGAGGCTCGGGGTGATCTTGTAGAAAAGGTTGGCGCTCGGATCGAAGCGGAAATCGGTCTCGCCGGTCTCCCAATCATACTGGCCGGCGCCCGTGGCGAAGAGCTGCGCTTCAAAACCGACGCCGGTACGAACGCCGTCGACGCCGACGAGCCGTCCGGGATTGGTGAGATCGATGCGGCCGCGCGATCGGTCGATATTCGACCAGCGGATTTCCTCATTCGTCCGGCGTATCGTGCGCAAGAGCTGAAAGCCCCATTCATCAAGCGACGGGTCTATCGCGATCGACTGGAACGGTATGGCGAATTCCGCAATCCACCCGTCCTCGACGATACGCGTCTTGACGTCCCAGATCGTATTCCATTCCCTTTTGAATGCGGAATTGTTCTCGATCAGCGCGTCGATCTTGGCGCCGTTGGCGTTGGTCGAAAAAAAGTAAGCGTTCCGGAATGTGCCGAAGGTGTCGAGATAAACTCGGATCGCATCTTCATCGCGCAGTTCGGCGTCGCGGGCGAGCTGTTTGCGGGCGATCTTTTCTGGTTCATCATCATACAGATGAAATCCGACATAAAACGTCCGCTCGTCATACATGATATAGGCGCGCGTCTTTTGCGTCGGCGTTCCGCCTTCGGTCGGTTCGACCTGGTAGAAATTCTCAATGATCGTCGCCTTCGACCAGGCGGGATCGGACAAGTCGCCGTCGATCTCAGGGGCCTCGTCGCGCGATATCATCGCGGCCGTCACGCTTGGCGTATAGGTGGAGAAATTCGGCGCCTCGGCGGCGTTCGCCGCAGATGCCTCCGCAAGCGCCGCCGCTGCAGCGCATCTCGCCATCGAGAAGGCCCCCGCCATTTTACTCACGTCGCTCGTTTAATCC
>JAGRED010000085.1 GCA_020446725.1 Parvularculaceae bacterium
TATTGCCTTCAACCGGCGACGTCGTCGTATCAATGTCGTGCCCGTAAAGGCAGAGCCCCGCTTCAAGACGCAAGGAATCGCGCGCGCCAAGGCCGATCGGCGCGACATCCGGATGCGCCAGCATTTCGCGTGCGAGTTTCTCTGCATGATCGTCCGGCACTGAGACTTCAAACCCGTCTTCGCCCGTATAGCCGCAGCGCGACACGATCAGAAAAACGCCGTTCCAGTCATAGGGTTTCATCGTCATGAAAGTCTGCGTCGCGACGCCGGGAACGATCGCGTCGAGAACCTTCGCCGCCGACGGCCCCTGCAGCGCGAGAAGGCTGCGATCACCCGCGATTTCAAGTTTCGCGCGGCCGGCGAGTTTCTTTTCAATGTGGGCGAAATCGGCGTCCTTGCACGCGGCGTTGACGACAAGGAACAAGAGGCCCTGCTTGTCGTCGCGCGACGGGCGCGTCACCATCAGATCGTCCATGATGCCGCCCTCGTCATTGAGCAGCACCGAATAGCGCATCCCGCCTTTTTTCAGCTTGCGGATCTCGCCGGGCAGCAGGGTTTCGATCGCCTCGGCGATGTCGGCATGCGCTTCATCCGAACCAAGCGCCGCGCGCGTCGTCGACAAGAACGCCTGCCCCATATGCGAGACGTCGAACAATCCCGCCTTCGTCCGCGTCCAGAGATGTTCCTTCAGAACGCCGTCGGGATATTGCACCGGCATGTCGTAGCCGGCGAATTCGACCATCTTGGCGCCGAGCGACAAATGAAGGTCGTGCAGGGAAGTTTGTTTGAGCGCAGCGGTCATATCGGTTCCATGAGCGATAGCCGCCAAGTTCGGCGGCCGCCCCGGCTGTCACGGAACCTGAGAGATTTCGCCAGCCCGCGTCATCTGAGACAGGGCGGCTTACTCCTTCGGTGGATCGGCTCGCGCCGATCGCTTTCCAGCCTTTAGCCCGCGCGCGGTCCTTTTGCCTGAGAGTTTCCGGGGCGGTTGCTCCTTCGGCGCCGCCGGCATCACGCCGACAGTCTCTCCCGCTTGCGCGTGACGATGAAATTCCCTCCCACCGCCGGGCGCGACAATAAGAGCCGGCCCGGCCCAGTCAATGATTCGACGGCGGTATTTTTGGTCAGGCCGCGGCCGGCGACTGACAGTTCCGGCAAAGGCCGCGCGCTTCGAGACGCGCCGTCTTCATCTGGAAGGAGGAGCGGCGCAGCAACGGGCGAAGATTCGCCTCGATCACGTCGAGTTCGACCTCGTTCGCAGACGCGCAGCCTTCACAGACCAGAAAGACCTGGACTTCGTGCGGGCCTTCATGCGTGCAGGTGACGAACGCGTTGATGCCTTCAAGCTTGTGGATGAAGCCTTTTTGTTCGAGCCCTTCGAGAGCGCGATAGACGGTCATCGGCGCACGCACGCCCTTGTCTTTCAGCTTGTCGAGGATTTCGTAGGCCTTGAGCGGGCCGCCCGCTTCAACCAGCGTTTCCCAGACCAGCGTCTCGTTTCGGGTGAGGCCGGCCGGCTCTCGGCCGTCTCCGCCATCGCCGCCATGATGATTGTCGTTGTGAGCCACCAGTTTCTCCGCTTCTTATTATGTTATATCAAATGTTATATCAAAAAGAAGCCGAGTAAAGGAATTTTTTCGGCGACAACCACCGGAAGGCGAGTGGTTTTCCGCAACATCGACAAACGTGTGGCGCGCGCCTAGCGCCAGCCCGCCCTGTCGAAAATCTTGACCGCTTCGGTCTGGTGCGCGCCGAGCGCCGACATGTCGATCGTATCCGGACGGAATTCGCCGA
This sequence comes from Parvularculaceae bacterium, assembly GCA_020446725.1. Classification (GTDB taxonomy): domain Bacteria; phylum Pseudomonadota; class Alphaproteobacteria; order Caulobacterales; family Parvularculaceae; genus Amphiplicatus. Next base: position 1,795 of record JAGRED010000085.1, read on the forward strand.
GCGACGCGACGGGGCCGACCACGTCGACGCCGGCGACGACGGGATACTCGTTATTGCCGGCGGCGAACGCTTGCTGGGCCTCATCGCTCAACAGGAACGCGATGAGCTTTGTCGCGTTCTCGGGATTGGGCGCGTAACGCACGACGCCGGCGCCGGAAATGTTGATATGCGTTCCGGTCGTCTGCTGGTTCGGAAAGATAACGCCGATCTTCTCACCGATCGCGCGCATCTTCGCATCTTCGGAACCGATGTAACGCGCCAGATAATAGCTGTTCACGACAGAGACGCGGCACTGGCCGGCGGCGACCGCTTCGATCTGGCTCGTGTCGTTTCCTTCCGGCTTGCGGGCGAAATTGGCGACGACGCCGCGCGCCCACGCCTCGGCCTTTTCGAGACCTTCGTGCTCGATGAGCCCGGCCAGCAACGATTGATTGTACACATTCGTCGATGAGCGGACGCACACTTTTCCCTTGAGCGCCGGCGCGGCGAGATCGTCATAGGTCGCGAGACCTTCGGGAACGCCTTTGCTTTTATCGTAAATGATGATCCGCGCGCGCTTTGACAGCGCGACCCACTCATTTTCAGGATCGCGGAACCGCTCGGGCACGCGATCGAGGATCGCCGAATCCGCAATCGGCTGAAAAACGCCGCGTTGTTCAGCGCGCCATAACATGCCGGCGTCCGCCGTGATGAAGACATCCGCTGGGCTCGCATCCGCTTCACGCGCGAGACGTTCGATCAGCGCGTCGCCGCCCGCCTCAATGATATTGACGCGAATGCCGGTGCTCGCGGTGAACGCGTCGTAGATCGCAAGGTCGGAATCATAGTGCCGCGCCGTATAGACGTTCACTTCGCCGACAACCGGCGCCGCGCGTTCCGCGCCGCCGCGGCTGCATGCGGCGATCGAAAAGGCGGCGGCGAAAGCCAGCGCGGCCGGTGCGAGTCTGGACAGGATGTTTTTCATAGACGGGACATTACTGCGAGTAATTATCAACTGCAATAATCATCCGCTGCGGCCCTAGGACGCAAGCGCGCGGAGCCGGGCGCGGTCGAAGTCGATCGCGGCGGCCGCGCCGACCTCGATCGGTTCAGCGGCGAGCGCCCGCAGCGTCTCTTTTCCGGCGGGGTCGACGATGGTCGCCAGCCATTGCGGCCCGCGAAACCGGCAATCGATGACCCGTCCCGCCCCGTTCGCATGAACGCGCGCGACGGCGCCATCCTCATGGACGACCAGGAAAGCGGCGTCCTGCGGCCGGCGTTCAATCTCAATCGCCCCGAACGCCGTATCGACGCCGCCCGGCCGCACCGTGCAGGAAAGGACCTGCGCGCCGGGAAAAACGGACGCGGCGGCGACGGTTTTCGGCGCGGCGTAAAGCGTTTCCGGCGACCCGGCTTCGACGATGCGCCCGGCGCGCATGACCGCGATCTTGTCACCGATCTCAACCGCCTCATGGGGGTCATGCGTCACGAGGATCGTCGTCGTCGAACGTGCTTTCAGGATGCGCCGCATGTCGGCGCGAAGGCGCTGGCGCAGTGCGACGTCGATGCTGGCGAAAGGTTCATCGAGCAGCATCGCA
>JAGRED010000086.1 GCA_020446725.1 Parvularculaceae bacterium
CCGGGCGCAGCATCAGGTGATAGGTGTTGCCGAGAATGATGTCGGCGCCTGTGGCGGCGACATCTTCCGGGAACATCGCCTTCACCGTTCCGGCCGTGCCGACCGGCATGAACGCCGGCGTTCTTATTTCGCCGCGCGGCGTCTTGATGACGCCGGTTCGCGCCGGGCCGTCGGTCGCGTTGAGGGTGAAGGAAAGGCCGGTCAATGCATCCTCCCGCCATTTGGCGCGGGGCGTTCGGGCTCGATGAGAATGACGGCGCCCGCCTCATCCGGAAAGCCGAGCACGAGAACTTCCGACATGAAGTCGGCGATCTGGCGCGGCGGGAAATTGACGACGGCGGCGACCTGCTTTCCGATCAGCGTCGGCGGCGCGTAATGGACCGTGATCTGCGCTGAGGATTTCCTGATGCCGATCTCCGGCCCGAAATCGACCCACAATTTGATCGCCGGCTTCCGCGCCTTCTCGAACGGCTTTGCGTCGATGATCGTGCCGACACGAATGTCGACTTTCAGGAAATCGTCGATGGAGATGACGTCCGTCATTGTTTCGGCGCCCCCTTTACATCCGGCTTTGCGCATTTTCCGCTTTTCATGCGGGGTACAGCCGCAAACGGCGCCGCCTTTTTGATCGGCTGTATCGTCATGGCGCGCGCTCCAGCAGGCAGGCGTCGCCATAGGAAAAGAACCGGTAGCCGTTATTGATCGCATGAGCGTAGGCGCGTTTCATCCGCGCGGTTCCCGAAAAGGCGCAAACGAGCATGAACAGGGTCGAGCGCGGCAGGTGGAAGTTCGTCAGCAGCGCGTCGACAGCCCGGAAGCGATAGCCCGGCGTGATGAAAATGTCCGTTTCGTCCGAGAAGGGCAGAACGACGCCGAACGCATCGGCGGCGCTTTCGATGAGGCGCAGGCTCGTCGTGCCGACAGCGACGATGCGCCCGCCCGCCTTGCGCGCCGCGTTGATGCGCGCGGCCTGGTCGCCGGTGATCTCGCCCCATTCCGAATGCATCAGGTGATCGTCAGTGTCATCGACCGTCACGGGCAGAAACGTTCCCGCGCCGACATGGAGCGTCACGGTTTCGGTTTCGACGCCCGCCGCTTTCAGGTCTTCCAGAAGCTGCGGCGTGAAATGAAGGCCGGCGGTCGGCGCGGCGACCGATCCTTCTTCTTTTGCGAAAATCGTCTGGTAGCTTGCCGCGTCTTCCGGCGTCGCGCGCCGCTTGCGCGCGATATAAGGCGGCAGCGGCGGCGCGCCGGTCTCGGCAAGCAGGTGATCGAAGGCGGCGCCGTTGACATTGAAGCGCAGGATCGCTTCGGCGTCGCGCCGCGTTTCGATCTGCGCGCGAAGCTGGTCGCCGAAGTAGAGAACGTCGCCCTCCTTCACGCGTTTTGCGGGCCGCGCGAAGGCTTTCCAGCGCGCGCCGAGTTCAGGATCGCCGGTGAGGCGCTTGATGAGCGTCACGTCGATCAGGATGTCGCCGTCGCCGCCCCGCGCCGCGCGCCGCCCGGACAATTGCGCCGGAATGACCTTGGTGTCGTTGAGCACCAGCATGTCGCCGCGTTTCAAGAGACGCGGCAGATCGGCCACGGTGAGATCGCCGACGGCGTCGCTTCCGACATGAAGAAGACGCGCGGTATCGCGCGGGCTCGCCGGTTTGAGGGCGATCCGGCTTTCCGGCAAATCGAAATCGAATTCGTCAACGCGCATGCGCGCCGTCTCTAGCGCCTCGCTCAAGGCGACGGCAACCGGCGCGCGCGCCCTTTCGGCGCGCCTTACCGGCGGCCGCGCCGCGCGTTTATGTCGTTCGCCATTCTGTGCCGCATTCCCGTCCATTGGGCGCATCC
>JAGRED010000087.1 GCA_020446725.1 Parvularculaceae bacterium
CATTATGTGAGCCCGGAAATGGATGCGGGGCCGATCATCGGCCAGGCGGCTATTCGCGTTCTCGCAGACGATACGCCGCAAACGCTCGCCGAGCGCATCCTGCGGCAGGAACACCGCCTCTATCCCGAATGCGTGAAGCGGATCGCAAGCGGCGCGATCCGTCTCCAGCCTGACGGCGTCGTGACAATTGCGGACGCAAGCGCCGATGACAGCCTGTGCAATCCGTCGCCCGCCTAGATCCGTTCCTTGAAACGCTTTGTGAATTCGCGGACGCGCGCGGCGTTAGCGCCGAGATCCGAACCGCCGACGCGTGATTTCGACCGGATGTCGATTCGCGTCATGCCTTTGCCGACAGGCGTCAGGCGGATGATGAAATCATCCTTGAAGCCGAACCAGAACGACGTCGCCACCGCTTCGATCCGCCATCCGCCGCCAGCGACATTATCCGCAGGACCTTCAGCAAGAATTGTCATGCCCATCGACTTCACCGTCGCATGGGCGGCGTCCGCAGTCATCTTCATATCCGCTTCAACCATCATCGGCTGAATATCAGGAAACGCTTCACGCTGGGCGTCAGCGACCGTTTGCCCGTCCTCACGCTGCGGCACCGGGTCCGCGCCGCGATAATCGGGCGGATTTTTTCGCGGCAGATCGGCGGCGGCGACAATCGCCGGCGGATTGTCGAAATCGGTCGTCACCTCATGGATGAACGGGTTCCCTTCAAAGGCTGCCTTCATCTTCAGCGGCACAGCGCCGGCGCCGAAAGCGACAAGCGCTGCAAGAACGGCCAGCAAGCCTGCGCGCGCCTGTTTCATAAAAAGGCCTGCAAGGCCCGCGATCAGGGATACGCCGGCTGCGGTGAACAGCGGCGGCAAGGAAAGTCCGCCGAAGATTTCCTTCGGCGCGGACACCTCGCGGATCATCTTCAGGCCGAGCCCGTAATCCCAGAACCCAAGCCGCACGCCTGGTCCCGCCAGCAAAATCGGCAAGGCCGCCGCAAGAGCCAGCAAGGCGATGATCCTGATCCCGATGCGCATGGAGCCCCTCCTGAATTTCTTGAACTCTTCTAAACGCGAATGCCCCCGGCGCCAATTCACAGCTTGCGGATGCTCCGCAACGCCCCCATCTAAGCTCTGACAAGGAGCCCGCCCCTATGCCGAAATCCGTGACGGTGACGCTTTCGCATGAACTTGGCGCGGACGGCGCCCGCCAGCGTCTTCGCGACAGCTTCGGCAAGCTGAAATCCAGCCTTGCGGGCGGCATGATGTTCGCGTTTGAAGAAGACTGGGCGAGCGACAACCAGCTTCGCTTCACCGCGAAGGGCCTCGGTCAGACGATCACCGGCGTGATCGACGTATTCCCGCAACATGTGCGCATCGAGGCGATGTTGCCGAACGTTCTCGCCTCGCTCGCCGAGGTCATCACCGGCAAGCTTGAAAAGGAAGGCGCGCTGCTTCTTGAAAAGCAGTGAACGGCGCCTAGTTCGTAACCCGCCGCAGGCGAACGAAATGTTCGTCCCAACCCGCGTCGTGATTTGCAGTCATGCCGAATGCGCCCTCGCCGACTTTTTCCCAGCCTGAATGGGTGAGCGTCAGCGCCGTCCCGCCGTCGAATTCTTCAAGCTCCCAGACGCACAACGTTTCAACGCCGTTCAGCCATTGATGCGTGAAAGTCTGCACAAGCTTTTTCGGCGGGTCCATTTCGAGAATGCGCCCGGTGATGAGCTTTTCGCCTTCCTTACCGTAGGTGTTGGTCAACAGCGCGTAATCAGCGCCGATTTTCAGATCGGCCTCGCCGACATGAAACCACAAAGCCAGCTTGTCCGCTTCGGTGAGGAAGCGCCAGACATGCTCCCGAGGGGCTTTGAGAAATACGGTCTTCACCAATTGCATCGGTTTCATCGCTTTTTCTCCACTTCCAATTTAAGCTTGTCGAGACGGTCGTCCCAGAAGCGATCAAAGATCGCGAGCC
>JAGRED010000088.1 GCA_020446725.1 Parvularculaceae bacterium
ATGCTGTCGCCGCCGGCGTTCCCGCCGACCGCCTGCTCGGCTTCACCGGTATTGAAGACCCGAAACCGCGGCTTTTCTCGATGCTCGGCGCACAGGATATCGAGGTCGTTTTCGGCACGCTCGGCGGACGCGATTCAATTGACAAAGAGATAGAGGCGACTGGGAACGACAGCCTGTACGCTGATCTCTCGGTCATGGGCGTCGACATCATCGCAACCGATCGCCCTGCCGCGGCGCAGGCGGCGCTTGAAGACGCCGGGCGTGCGGCGATTGACGGCCAATGCGGAATCGCGCGCGTCGACTGAACGGTCCGGCCCTCTTTTCATCGTGAAATTTCGTGTGTGGCGCACGGCAAATCGTCGCGCGATGCTGATGGTGTTCTTTGTTCCATTAAGTGAGAGTCGCGATGATCGCCGCAGCCCTTCTTCTCCTCGCCGCTGACGCCGCGCCGACGGCGGTTGTCGTTGAGCTTTTCACGTCGCAAAGCTGCTCTTCATGTCCGCCCGCCGAGGCTGCCCTCAAAGAGATTGCAAAACGCGATGACGTCGTCGCGCTCGAATGGCATGTCGATTACTGGAACGATATTGCCGTCGGCGCTGACGGCCGCTGGCGCGATCCTTTTTCATCGACGGCGAATACCGACCGTCAGCGCGTCTACAACCGATCGCTTCGCAATCGCGCTTCCGTCTATACGCCGCAGGCGGTCATACAAGGCGCGTCGGAAACGGTCGGATCGCGCGCCGGCGAAGTTACCCGCCTCATTGAAGGCGCAGAGCGCAAGGCCGCCGCCGCGATTTCCATCACCGGATCGCCGGACGGGCGCCTCAGCGCTTCTGTAAGCGGCCCGGAAGGCGCAAAAATCCGGCTGGTCCGTTTCACGAAGTCAGCGGACACCCGCGTTCGCGGCGGCGAGAACGCAGGGCTTCATCTCGACGAAGTCAATGTCGTCACTTCTTTTGAAACATTGGCGAATGCAGGCGACGCGCCGAAGCGTCTTACCTTTGACTCGCCGGCAGCCGACGAAGGCTGCGCTATTCTCGTGGAGAATGAAGGCGGCCCGGTGCACGCGGCGCGTTATTGTGAATAGGCGCGCGCCATAGCGCGGATTGACGCTTGCGACGCAATCGGGTCCCCTCGACGCCGTGATAACGGCAACCCTAAGGACCATGATGCGCCAGATCCTCTCACTCGCAGTCGTTCTGGCGGCTTTCGCCGCTCCCGCCGCCGCGCAGGATCTCGGGCCGGGCGCAAGGCCGGTCGGCGCCGACTGGTCGCGCAGCCCGGTCATCGCGCCCCACGGCATGGCGGCGACGGCCCAGCCGCTCGCCTCGCAGGTCGCCATCGACATCCTCAAACAGGGCGGCAGCGCGGTTGACGCCGCAATCGCCGTGAATGCGGCCCTCGGCCTGACGGAGCCGACCGGTTGCGGCATTGGCGGCGACCTCTTCGCGATCGTTTGGGACCCGAAAGCGAAGAAGCTCTATGGGCTCAACGGTTCCGGCCGTTCGCCGTTGGGTCGAACCCTTGAGGAAACCGTCAACAGATCAGCCGCCATCGTCGGCGAAGGCAACGGCATCCCGCCTTTGGGCCACCTTCCGGTCACCGTGCCGGGGACGGTCGACGCCTGGTTTGAATTGCATGGCCGCTTCGGCAAGTTGCCGATGAAAAAGGTCCTCGCGCCCGCGATCGGCTACGCCAGGGACGGGTTCCCGGTCTCGCCGGTCATCGCCATGTATCTCAACCGCAACTTCGCCGGTTTCGAGCGGCGCCTCGACATGATCGGCGAGTTCGATAATGCGCGATCGACCTATTTCGCCAACGGCGCGCCCAAGGCGGGCGACGTCTTCAAGAACCCCGACCTCGCCGCGACTTATGAGAAAATCGGCAAGGGCGGGCGCGACGCCTTCTACAGGGGCGAGATCGCGCGGACGGTCGACGCCTATATGAAGCGCATCGGCGGCGACCTGCGCTTTGAGGATTTCGCCGCCCATAAATCGGAATGGGTTGAGCCCGGCTGCGTCGATTATCACAGCGTGTCGTTATGTGAGCTGCCGCCAAACGGGCAAGGCTTCGCCGCGCTCCAGATGCTGAACATCCTGAAGAATGTCGATCTCAAACAATATCCGCGCGGCTCGGCCGAGGCGTTTCATTATATGGTCGAGGCCAAGCGCCTCGCCTTCGAAGATGTCGCCCGCTATTACGCCGATCCTCAGTTTGCGGATGTTCCGACCGACTGGCTGCTGTCGGATGACTACGGCAAAGAGCGCTTTGCGCTGATTGATCCGCACAAGGCGATGTCGACCCCCGCGCCGGGCGTCGCGCCGAAACTCGAAGGGCCGGGCGACACCACCTATTTCACCGTCGCCGACAAGGACGGCATGATGGTCTCCTTGATCCAGTCGAATTATCGCGGCATGGGCTCAGGCCTCGTCGCCGACGGATTGGGCTTCATGTTCCAGGACCGAGGCGAATTATTCAATCTTGATGCGGATCATCCGAACGCTTACGCGCCGGGCAAGCGCCCCTTCCACACGATCATCCCCGCCTTCGCAATGAAAGACGGCAAACCGTGGATGTCCTTCGGCCTCATGGGCGGCGGCATGCAGCCGCAGGGCCATGTGCAGGTCCTCGTCAACATGATCGACTACGGCATGAATGTGAAGCAGGCGGGCGACGCCGCGCGCTTCCATCATTCAGGC
>JAGRED010000089.1 GCA_020446725.1 Parvularculaceae bacterium
ATTGCGGAGAACGAAGCGCAGGCGAACGCCTTCTGGCATCTGCGTCACGTCATTTCGATCGCGATGCGCCCTGAGGGCGCGCAGGCGAAATATGACGTCTCGGTTCCTGTCGCTTCAGTGCCGGCCTTTTTGAAGGATGCGGGCGAGGCGGTCGAACGCGCCGCGCCCGGCGCGCGCATCATCGCCTTCGGCCATATGGGCGACGGCAACATCCATTACGACGTGCTGCAGCCCGAAGGCGGCGATCGCGCCGCCTTCGATGCGGCGGAGGGGCGGATCGAAGAGGCGGTCTATGATATGATCGATCGCCACAGGGGATCGATTTCGGCGGAGCATGGCGTCGGTCTTGCGCGCCGCGATGACATCGCGCGCCGAAAACAGCCGGCCGAAATCGCCATGATGCGGGCGGTCAAGGCGGCGCTCGACCCCAAAGGCATCATGAATCCGGGAAAGATGATTTAGGCCCGTCGCCATGCTAGGGTCTTCCGCGGAGCGTCGCGGAGGGGGCTGATGATCCGGAAACTGACAGCGATTGCGATGGCGGCGGCGATGCTCGCGGGGTGCGAGGAGCCGGTTTTCGCCGGGCGGAATATTATCGGCGGCTATTATCTCGCACCGGACGGGTCGATCGCCGGCGGCGAGAAAATCTGTCTCCTGAATTCTTCCGGCAGGTGCGACATCCGTGCGCCGGGCCCGGTGACCGGTCTCGGCGTTGATGACGAGTATATTTCGTTGAAGACCTATCGCGGCGTCGACACGCCTGACGATTACTACATCATTGTGCAGCTTTTCGATTCGATGCGCGCCGACGGCGAGCGGTGTCTGACTTTTGAAGCGGAGCGGCTTCAGTCCCACCGCAAGAAAGGCAAGCGGCTGAAATGCGATTCGGTGTTCAAGAAGACGGTGATTGAAAGCCGCGATTCGAACTGCGCCATTCGCGGCCCGTTCAGCGAGGCCGAGTTCGGGGAATTACAGCGCTGCAACTGCGTGCCCGTCGCGCCGGGGTCGGACGAGGTTAAATGCATCCCCGGCGTTGGCGACATGCCTGAGTGACCAGCCGGCCCGATTGATTTTTGGAACTGGCGGTGCGATCCCGCCTCTCATGCTGATTCTTCTTTCACCCGCCAAGAACATGAATTTCGACCCCGTCGCGGGCGCGCCGGCGGCGACCAAACCCGCTTTCCTGAAAGAAGCGCGCGAGGTCGCAGACGCCGCGCGGGCGCTGACGCCGGCGAAGCTCAAGAAAATGATGTCGATTTCCGACAAGCTCGCCGAGCTCAACTACGATCGCTTTCAGGCGTTCCGCGGCGACGGCAAGTCGAATGCGCAAAAGCCGGCCGCGCTCGCCTTCAACGGCGATGTTTATATCGGGCTCGACGCGAAGACGATGAAACCGGCGGACTTCGCCTTTGCGCAGGATCATGTGCGCATTCTGTCAGGGCTTTACGGCCTCCTGCGTCCGCTCGATGCGATCGAACCTTACCGCCTCGTGATGGGATCGTCGCTGAAAAATCCGCGCGGCAAGGATCTCTACGCATTCTGGGGCGATGCGATCGCGAAGGAAATCAACAAGACGCTGAAGGGCCGCAAACACCCGGTCGTCGTCAATCTCGCATCGAACGAATATTTTTCCGCTGTTGACCGGAATGCGCTTGAGGCGGACGTCATCACGCCGACCTTCAAGGATGAGAAAGACGGCAAGCTGCGCGCGCTGCAGTTTTTCGCCAAACGCGCGCGCGGATCGATGACGCGCTGGATCATCGACAATCGCATCGAGGAACCGGAAGCGATCAAGAAAAGCAACGCCGACGGCTATAAATTCCGCGCCGCCGACTCGACGGCGACGGAGTGGCTCTTCACCCGCAAACAGCCGCCGCTGAAAGGCAAGGCTTAGAGCAAATCCCTTTGCCCGGCTTCAGCGACAAGCGCCTCGCCTTCATTGCGGACATTGTTCACCGCCGATGAAACTTGGCGAAACTTCCATGATCCCGGCGACCCGGCGCGAACGAGCGCCTGCGCGGCGTTTGCGCGCCGTTCGTCTTCGTCGAGCCAGAGCGCGTAATCATTTTTCGCAATGATGACGGGTTCGCGCGCATGGAGCGATGAAAGGTCTGCGCCGGCGGCGGTCGTAATGATCGCTGCGGTGTCGATCTCGCCGCCGTCAGGATCGAGCGCGGTTTCCCAGACGCCGGCGAAAGCGAATAGCCGGTCATCGGCGCGCTGGATCAGATAAGGCTGGCGCGCGCCCTTTTCGGTTCGCCATTCGTAAAAGCCGTCGGCCGGAATGAGGCAGCGCCGGCGCTTGAAGGCGTTGCGGAAGGTCGGTTTCTCGGCGACCGTCTCGCCGCGCGCATTGATGAGCGGCTTCGTGCCGACTTTCTCGAAATAATCCTTCTTCGCCCATGACGGGATGAAACCCCAGCGTGCGAGCGAGAATTCCCGCGCATGGGCGGCGTTCATGCGGATGACGGCGATTGGCTGGGTCGGCGCGATGTTCCATCGCGGCGGAAAATTTTCGCGCAGGACGATGTCGAATTCGGCGCCGACAACGCTCGGAGACGAGGTGAAGACAAATCTTCCGCACATGTCGTTGTGATATATAAGGCGGCATGAATGAAGGCGACCCGAAAATCAAAATCGGCGTCGGCGCGGTCGTCTTTCGCGGCGATGACGTGCTCATCATCCGGCGCGGCAAGCCGCCTTTCATGGGGCAATGGTCGATCCCGGGCGGGTCGCTTCATTACGGCGAGAAGCTGGAAGACGCTGTTCGCCGCGAGGTGAGGGAGGAAACCGCGATCGAGATCCGCATTGGCGGTCTCATCGGCGTCTTCGAGGCGACGCCGGACCTGACGGGCGGCGATCTCCATGTCGTCATGGCGGATTACTGGGCGGACTGGCTCGCGGGCGAGCCCGTCGCCGGCGATGATGCGGCGGCGGCGGAATTCGTCTCCTGCGACGAGGCGCTCGCCCGCGTTTCCTGGGACGAGACCCGGCGGGCTGTTGCGAGCGCCCTAAAACTCCGCAATAGGGTCAAGGAGATGCCCTAATCTCAGGCGAAACCCTCGTCATGTTTCATCGCGTTCTCATTGTCGCCGTTCTGCTCGCCGCCGCGCCCGCCGCGGCGCAGGACGAATACGCCGCCCGACGCGGCGCGCTGACCGGCCTGTCGCGTATTTTCGGCGAGCTCCATCATATCCGCCGCATGTGCGAGCCTTCGGCCGAAGCTGACGCCTGGCGCGATAACATGAAGCGCCTCATCGATCTCGAACAGCCCGCTTTCGATCTTCGCGATGAAATGGTCGGCGCCTTTAACGACGGCTATCGCTCGGCGCAGGCGCGTTTTGATTATTGCGATCGTAACGCAGAAGACTACGCCGCCGCGCGGGCGGCGGCGGGCGAAGCGCTCGTCGCCAATCTCTCCGCCCCGCTTTACACCGCGACCTATGGCGAGGACGCGGAGGGCGTCAACGTCTTTCGCGGCGTCGGCGACGCCAGGCCCTAAAGCGTTTCCTGGAACCGGATCGGTTCGCCGCCCGCCGCGCCGATGATTTCATTCTCGCGCATGACAGTCCGTCCACGGATTATTGTCATGACAGGCCAGCCGGTGACGCTCATGCCGTTGAACGGCGTCCAGCCGGAGCGCGTCGCCGACCATGAGTGGGTGATTGTTTCACGGCGTTTCATGTCGACGATTGTGAAGTCGGCGTCATAGCCCGCGGCGAGGCGTCCCTTGCCGGCGATCTGGAAAATCCGGTTCGGCCCGTGACAGACGAGATCGACGAATCGCGCGAGCGAAAGCCGCCCTTCCGCAACGTGATTGAGCATCACGGGAACGAGGGTCTGCACGCCGGGCATGCCGGACGGCGAGGCGGGATAGGGCTTCGCCTTTTCCTCCAGCGTATGCGGCGCATGATCGGAGCCGATGACGTCGAATACGCCGCGCCGCAGGGCCGCCCACAATCCGTCGCGATGGGCGGCGTCGCGGATCGGCGGGTTCATCTGCGCAAGACCCTTCAATTCCCGATAACAGTCGGGGGCGGCGAGCGTCAGATGCTGCGGCGTCACTTCGGCGGTCGCAACGTCTTTCGCAGCGGCGAGAAGCGGCGCTTCGTCGGCGGTCGAAATGTGCAGCACGTGAATGCGCCGCCGCGCCTCGCGCGCAAGGCGCAGCAACCGGATCGTCGATGAAACGGCCGCCTCGGCCGTTCTGACATCCGTATGCGATGTCCAGTCGCCCTCGCGCGCAAATTTCTTGTTTTCGCGCAGCATATATTCGTCTTCGGAATGGACAGCGACGCGACGCGATCCGTGGCGCAGCACGTTGAGCACGCCCTCGTCGTCTTCAACCAGCAGATCGCCGGTCGACGCGCCCATGAAAATCTTGACGCCGCAAACGCCTTTCATGCGCTCAAGCTCGATGAGGTCCTTCGGGTTCTGATGCGTCGCGCCGACATAGAAGGCGTGATCGCAGAACATGCGGTGATGCGCGCGGTTGAGCTTGTCTTCGAGCGCCGCCGCCGTCGTCGTCAGCGGATTGGTGTTAGGCATTTCAAAGACCGCGGTGACGCCGCCGAGCACGGCGGCGCGGCTGCCCGATTCAAGGTCCTCCTTGTGGGTCGGGCCGGGCTCGCGGAAATGCACCTGCGTGTCGATGACGCCGGGCAGGACGTGAAGCCCCGCGCAGTCAATCGTTTCGCCCGCGGATGCCTGCGACAGATCGCCGATATCGACGATGACGCCGTCGATGACGCCGATATCGCGCTTGCCCTCGCCGTCGCAATTGACGACGACGCCGTTCTTCAAAATGAGGTCGAATGTTTTGGCCATGCGCCGCTTCTAATCCGCAATCCGAAAAGGGGAAACCGGGATTTGGAGAAAATGCGCGACAAAATATGGGTCGGGGCGTGAATTCCGCCATTGACGCCGTCGGCGGTCAGGTTTGCGCGCCTGGACCTGCGGATCAGGGTGATGGACAGGCGAGCCATCCTGCGCTGTCGATGTGATCATCCGCATCGTGATCGCGGCGCACGAAATCCGCATCGCGCTGACGCACCCATCTGATGACGAAACGGCGGCGCATTTTGACGCCGCCGCCTTGACGGATGCGGCAGAAAATCTTTGATCCGCCTGCCGATTTCATGCTGAATGCCGCCTACCGGTTGAAGGAGCGACGGCGTGCATCAGCTTTCGGCGGTCAACGTCTCGATATTTCTCCTCTGCTACGTGATCGCGCAGATGGCGATCGGCGTCTGGTTCGGACGCGGCGCCAAATCAGATACGGATTATTATCTCGCCGGCCGTCGCCTCGGCGTCGCGCCGCTCGCCTTTTCAATTTTCGCAACCTGGTTTGGCGCGGAGACGATCCTCGGCTCCGCCGCGGCGATCGCCGAGGGCGGGCTCTCCGGCGCGCGGGCCGAGCCGTTCGGCTATGCGATCTGCCTTGTTCTGATGGCGATCCTGATCGCGAAACCGATCCGCGAAAAGGGATATGTCACCATCGCGGATTTCTTTCGCGACCGTTTCGGCAAACGCGCCGAGCTTGCCTGCGCCGTCATCAGCGTCATCATTTCCGTCATCTGGGCGGGCGCGCAACTGCTCGCGATTGCGGCGATCCTTGAAACCGCCGTCGGCATTCCGGGGCTGATCACGCTCTTCGTCGCCGCCGCCGTCGTCATCACCTATTGCTATTTCGCCGGCATGATGGGCGACGTTGCGACGGACGTCATTCAGGGCGTCTTCCTGATGATCGGCGCCTTCGTGCTCTTTTTCGCCGTTGAGGGGCGCTTCGGCGATTTCGGGACGATGTTCGGTTCCATCAATGCAGACCAACTGCGCCTCGTCGCGCCCGGCGAAAGCGTTTTTTCCCGTATCGACAACTGGGCCATTCCCATTCTCGGCAGCATCGTCACGCAGGAAGTGATCGCGCGCTTCCTCGCGGCGCGCACGACGGCGATCGCGCGCACGGCGTGTTTCTCTGCCGCGGGGCTGTATCTGTTTGTCGGTGCGATACCGGTGACGCTCGGCCTTGTCGGGGCGCATATGGTCGTGCCGGGCGGCGAGGGCGACAATTTCATTCCGGCGCTGGCGATCGAAACGCTGCCGCCCTGGCTGTCGATCCTGTTCATCGGCGCGCTCTTTTCGGCGATCCTGTCGACGATCGATTCAAATCTCCTCGCCGTGTCGTCACTCGTTTCGATCAACATTCTCGGCCGGCGCCACGCTCATCTCGACCCGCAGCGCCAGCTGCGCGATTCACGCCGCGCGACTGTCGCCGCCGGCATAGGCGCGCTCATCGTCGCGCTCAGCGGCTCCAACATCTATGAGCTTCTCGCCATGACGTCGGTGTTCGGCCAGGGCGGCATCCTGATCGCAACGCTGATCGGCCTCAGATCGGGATTCGGCGGTCCGCGCGCCGCATTGGCGTCGATTTTCGTCTGCGTCGCCTTCAATCTCGCGACGCTCATCGTCCTGCCGATGAGGGATTCGCTCGACAAAGGCATGACAGCGGTCAACGCCTTCGGCGCAGTGCTCGCCGGTGATGTTGCACCGATCGACGGCTATTTCCTTTTCTCGATCGCCGCGTCGATCCTTGCTTATGTCGCTGTTGCGGTTTTCGAAAAGAACGAGCGGCGCGCGGCGACGCCTGCATGAGCGGCAAGGCGCGTCTCGATCAGCTTCTTGTCGAACGCGGCGCCTTCGTGTCGCGCGCGCGGGCGCAAGGCGCGATCCGGGCCGGGCTCGTCAGCATAGACGGCGCCGTCATCGACAAGCCGTCCGCGATGGTC
>JAGRED010000090.1 GCA_020446725.1 Parvularculaceae bacterium
CCAATCGATTTTCCGAACTGCTTGCGGTCATGGATATAGGGCATGACGACATCCATCGCCGCCTGCATCAGGCCGGTGCAGCCGCCGGCGAGCACTGTGCGTTCATAATCAAGCCCGCTCATCAGGATCCTGACGCCGTCGCCCTCCGATCCAATCAGGTTTTCTTCGGGCACTTCGCAATCCTCAAAGACGAGCTCGCCGGTGTCGGAGCCGCGCATGCCGAGCTTGTCGAGTTTTTGCGCCGTCGAAAAACCCTTGAACCCTTTTTCGATGAGAAAGGCCGACATGCCGCGCGAGCCCTTGTCCGGCGCCGTCTTGGCGTAGACGACCAGAACATCCGCCGTCGGACCATTGGTGATCCACATCTTGTTACCGTTCAGAATGTAGCGGTCGCCCTTTTTCTCGGCCTTCAGCTTCATCGAGACGACATCGGAGCCGGCGCCCGGTTCAGACATCGCAAGCGCGCCGAGATGCTCGCCCGAGACGAGTTTCGGCAGGTAGCGCGCCTTTTGCTCCTTCGAGGCGTTCAGGTTGATCTGGTTGACGCAGAGATTGGAATGCGCGCCATAGGAAAGACCGACGGACCCGGACCCGCGCGAGATTTCCTCCATCGCGACGACATGCGCGACATAGCCGAGCCCTGACCCGCCGAATTCCTCATCCGCCGTCACGCCGAGAAGGCCGAGCGCGCCAAGCTCGGGCCAGAGGTCGCGCGGGAACTCATTCCTGGCGTCGATCTCCGCCGCGCGGGGGCTAAGCCGGTCGTCGACCCAGCGGGCGACCATCTCGCGCATTTCCTCGACTTCCTCCGGCAGGCCGAAATTGAGGTGGGGAATGTTGCGGGCCATGGCGCTCTCCTTGTTCTCCGGCTTTCTCGACGGTCCTTAACCGCGCCGAAGCGTATTATCATATATTGCTATTGTCGGACAACCGGATTATTACCGGCCCCAGCCGGAGGGACAATCCCCCCGGGAGGGAGGACGAGCGAGATGATCGCGCAACGTCTTTTGGCGGCAGGGATTTTCGGCCTCGGCGCGGCGGCTGTCGGGATCGGTACAGGGATCTTTCTTCTCGGGCCGGCCGCCATCGCCGACTTCAGCGCCGCCCTTCTCGGTCTGGCGCGCGGCGCCGGCGAGGCGCTCTCCCCGCCTGACGCCGATAATGAAATGCGATTTTACGCCGTCTTCTGGATCGCCTTCGGCGTCATCGCCATCCGCGCGGCGCGCACGCTTCCCGCTTCGCTCGGAACCGCGCGCATCTTGGCGGCGCTCTTTTTCGCCGGCGGCGCAGGACGCGCCATGTCGACGGCGAGCCTTGGCGCGCCGCACCCGTTGTTCGTCGCGCTGATGTGGATTGAGCTTCTCGCCGCGCCTGCGCTTCTCCTATTGTCATGGCGGATCAAACCCGCCGACGCACGCTGAACAAAGAGACCCCAATGCCCCGTCTTCACTCGCAGATCGATGTTCAGTCGGAAAATTTCGCCGCCAATGCGCAAGCGATGGCGAAACTCGTCGAGGACCTGAAAGCCAACACGGCGAAAGTCGCTGAAGGCGGAGGCGCGCGCTACGCGGACCGGCACAAGGCGCGCGGCAAGCTTCTGGCGCGCGAGCGGATTGAACGTCTCGTCGATCCCGGCGCGCCGTTTCTTGAACTCGGCGCGTTCGCGGCGTGGGACATGTATTCGGGCGACGTCAACGCGGCCGGCGTCATCACCGGCATCGCCCGCGTCGCCGGCGTTGAATGCATGATCGTCGCCAACGATCCGACGGTTAAGGGCGGCGCCTATCACCCGATGACGGTGAAGAAACATCTGCGCGCGCAGGAAGTGGCCGCGGAAAACCGCCTGCCCTGCATCTATCTCGTCGAATCGGGCGGCGCGTTCCTGCCGATGCAGGATGAAGTTTTTCCGGACAAGGACGATTTCGGCCGCATCTTTTTCAATCAGGCGAACATGTCGGCGGCGGGCATTCCGCAGATCGCCGTCGTGCACGGCTCCTGCACCGCCGGCGGCGCCTATGTGCCGGCGATGTCGGATGAGGCGATCATCGTCCGCCGTCAGGGAACGATTTTTCTCGGCGGGCCGCCGCTCGTCAAAGCGGCGACCGGCGAGATCGTGACGGCGGAAGAATTGGGCGGCGGCGACGTTCACACGCGCGAAAGCGGCGTCGCGGACCATCTCGCCGAAGACGACGACCATGCGCTCGGATTGGCGCGACAGATCGTGTCGCGATTGAACTGGGTGAAGCAGGGATCGCTCGTGTTCGTCGACCCCGCTCCGCCCTATTACGACCCGAAGGAAATTTACGGCGTCGTCGAACGCGACATCAGAAAGCCTTATGACGCGCGGGAGATCATTGCGCGCGTCGTCGACGGCTCCGTCTTTGACGAATTCAAACCGCTTTACGGCTCAACGCTCGTCACCGGCTTTGCGCATATTCACGGGTTCCCGGTCGGCGTCCTCGCCAATAACGGCATTCTCTTTTCTGAAAGCGCCTTGAAAGGCGCGCATTTCATCGAGCTTTGCTGCCAGCGGAAAATCCCGCTTGTCTTCCTGCAGAACATCACCGGCTTCATGGTCGGAAAATCAGCCGAATCGGGCGGCATCGCGAAAGACGGCGCAAAGCTCGTCACCGCAGTCGCAACCGCGCGCGTGCCGAAATTCACCATCGTCGTCGGCGGCTCCTACGGCGCCGGCAATTACGGCATGTGCGGGCGCGCTTATTCACCGCG
>JAGRED010000091.1 GCA_020446725.1 Parvularculaceae bacterium
AGGAGGCGGACGCGTTCTTTGCGTCACTGATGCGCTGCGCGGAAGACGCGGTCGATCCGTACAAGGCTTTCTGGCGCGAAACGGGCGCGCCGGCCGCGCAAGCCGTCCGCGCTTTCGCGGCGAAGGATTATTCAACTGCGGCGGAGTGTTTTGCGCGCGCGCTGCCGCATCTTGAGCGTGTCGGCGGCAGTCACGCGCAGCGCCATCTTTTCGTTGAGGCTTATGAACGCGCCGCCGCTTCGGCGAGCGGGAAAAACGGACAGATCAGCGATCCCGCCAACCATTGGTGATGGGATAACGCCGGTCGCGACCGAAATTCACCTTCGTCACTTTCGGTCCCGGCGGCGCCTGCCGGCGCTTGTATTCGGCGACGTACAGAAGATGTTCAACGCGCTTCACCGTCGCTTCGTCAAAGCCGTCGGCGACGATTTCCCTGACTGACATTTCGAGCTCAACGAGACGCTCGAGAATGCCGTCAAGAATGTCGTAGGCGGGAAGCGAATCCTGATCGGTCTGGTTCGCGCGCAATTCGGCGGACGGCGCTTTCGTGATGATCCGTTCAGGGATCACCTCGCCTTTCGGCCCCTTCAAATCGGCCGCATGGCCGGCGTTGCGCCAGCGGCAGAGGCGATAGACGTCGGTCTTGTAGAGATCCTTGAGCGGATTGTAGCCGCCATTCATGTCGCCGTAGAGCGTTGCATAGCCGACTGACATTTCCGACTTGTTGCCAGTCGTCAGCACCATCCAGCCGAACTTGTTCGACAGCGCCATCAAAATGACGCCGCGGATGCGCGACTGGATGTTTTCTTCCGTCACATCCGCCGCGCGTCCGGCGAAAGCCGGCGCCATCATGGCGTCGAACGCCTCGACCGCCGGTTCGATCGCAATGCTCTCATACGAAACGCCGAGCCGCACGGCGCAATCGGCTGCGTCTTCAAGTGAGTGCTCCGCCGTATAACGCGACGGCATCATGATGCAGCGAACGCGATCGGCGCCCAGCGCATCGACGGCGATGGCTGCGGTGAGCGCTGAATCGACGCCGCCCGAGAGACCGATGACGACGCCCGGAAAGCGGTTCTTCTCGATATAATCCCTGACGCCGAGAACGACGGCGCGATAGATCATTTCATCGCCCGAAACCCATATCTCATTCGGCCCTACGACGCATTCCCAGCCGTTTCCGCGATCTTCCCAGTCAGAAAGAAAAACGCCCGGTTCAAATTGCGGCGCGCGATGAACGATTTCGCCCGCGCGATCCATGATGAACGCCGCGCCTTCGAACACGACCTCATCCTGCCCGGCGAGCTGGTTGACGAACATCAAAGGTTTGCCGGTCGCGTTCACACGCTCGCGCGCCGCCGCCGTCCGTTCGTCGAGCGAGGTGACGCGGAATGGCGAGCCGTGCGGAACGATGAAGAAATCGGCGCCCGCTTCGGCCAGCGCTTCGCCGGCGCCCGGCAGCCACATATCTTCGCAGACCATGAGGCCGAGCTTTGCGCCTTTGAAGTCCGTCGGCTGCGGGAAGTCTGATCCCGGCGTGAACCGGCGCGGCTCGTCAAAGACGCCGTAATTCGGCAGCCGCACCTTGTAGCGGACGGCTTTGATCGCGCCGCCCTCAAGCAGGATTGCGGCGTTGTAGAGCGCCGCGCCGTCTCGCCAAGGCGAGCCGATGATCATCGCCGGGCCGCCGTCGGACGTCGCTTCGGCGAGCGCCT
The DNA here is from genome assembly GCA_020446725.1 of Parvularculaceae bacterium. Taxonomy (GTDB): domain Bacteria; phylum Pseudomonadota; class Alphaproteobacteria; order Caulobacterales; family Parvularculaceae; genus Amphiplicatus. The sequence goes on from JAGRED010000091.1 coordinate 1,716, forward strand.
CGACCGCCTCACGGCAGGCGCGCTGGAACGCGGGCTTTTGAACGAGGTCTTCGGGCGGATAACCGCAAACGACGAGTTCGCAGAAAACGGCGAGATCGGCGCCCGCTTTGGCCGCCTCGGCGCGCGCCGCGAGAATTTTCGCTTTGTTCCCGGCGATGTCGCCGACGATCGGCGCAATCTGGCAAATGGCGATGGAAAGACGATTGGTCATGCGGGTCTCTTTACGCCGTCAGCGGAACCGATGGAATATCCTTGGGCTTTGGCGACGAGATTCGGGGTGGAGCGCGCAGCCGCGCAGCGCGTAGGATCAGCGGGCCGTCGCCGTCTTTCCCTGCGCGGCGCGCCGGCGCATTCTGGAGATTATCATGTCGAAGCACCGCATCTATACGACGAGCTTCGCCAGCGTTTATCCGCATTATGTCGCCAAGGCCGAAAAGA
>JAGRED010000092.1 GCA_020446725.1 Parvularculaceae bacterium
AATTGGAGGAGCGGCGTCCCCGGACGCCGAAAAACGGGTTGAGTGAAGCTCCAGGTCTCGTTGATGAGATAAGTCCGCCGGACGTCAGCCGGCGCGCCCCGTTTTCCCGGGCCGTTTACGGCGATCTTGTCCAGTTTTCAGACTTTGTGATGGTGACGGCGGCCTCGGTGCTCGTCGCCTATCTCTATCATCATTATGTTCTCGTTATCCATACTGACGTCCAGCGCTTCGCCGCCGCCGGCATTGTCGGCGCGACAGGATTGACCGCGTTGCTGCGACGGGACGGCTATTACGAATTTGAAGCGCTTTTGTCGTCAAGCCGCTCCATGCGCGCCGTTGTTGCGCGCTGGGCGCTTATCGTTCTGGGGCTGATCGCCTTCGGTTACGCCCTCAAGGTTTCGGATAATTTCTCGCGCTTCTGGCTCTTCGCCTGGACCGGCGTCGTCACGGTCGCGCTTGTCGCCGCGCGCATCGTCGCGGCCGCAGTGCTGCGCCGCGCGGTGCGCGAGGGCGGCGTTTTTTCGCGACGCGTCGCGATTATCGGCGCCAATGACATCGGCGTGCGTTTTGCGGAACATGCGAGCAAGCCGGAAAAAGCGATTTCGGTCGTCGGCCTGTTCACCGCCGGCCCTGCGGATATATCCGTACCCGGAATTTCAATCGCGGGCGATGTCCGCGCCCTCGAAAGGGCCGCGCGCGCCGGCGAGATTGACGACATCGTCATCGCCATGCCGAAATTCTCAACCGAGCAGATGACGGCGCTCGTCAACCGTCTTTCCACGCTGCCCGTCACCCTCGCGATTTCTCCGAACGCTCATTGGCTGGATCATACCGGCGGCGAGATCGTGCGCATCGGCGGCGCCCCGTTGCTGACCCTTTACCGACGCCCGCTGGAAGGCTGGGGCGGCGTCCTCAAAACGGTCGAAGACTACGCCATCGGGATCGTCGCCTTCCTGCTGCTTCTGCCGCTGATCGCAGTCATCGCCGCCGCCATCAAGCTGGAAGGAAAAGGGCCTGTTCTGTTCACGCAGCAGCGCCACGGCTTCAATCATAAGGTCTTCAGGATCTACAAATTCCGTACAATGACGGTCCAGGAGGATGGCGAGGAGATACCGCAGGCGCGCGAGCATGATCCGCGCGTCACGCCGCTGGGCGCATTCCTGCGCCGGTACAGCCTTGATGAGCTGCCCCAGATTTTCAACGTCCTGATGGGCGATATGTCGCTTGTTGGGCCGCGGCCCCATGCGCTGGCGCACAATCATCAATACGCCCTGACCATCGAGAATTACTCCGGACGGCACAAGGTGAAGCCGGGTATGACCGGTTGGGCTCAGGTTAATGGATGCCGAGGCGAGACTTCCGAGAAAGAGCGGATGGCTGAGCGCGTCCGCTACGATCTCGAATATATCGACAATTGGTCTCTCTGGTTCGATTTCAAGATTCTGGTCCTGACTTTCGCCGCGGTCCTCTTTCCAAAGAACGCATATTGAGTATTAAGGGGCGCGAAATCGCCTGGACGCTGGGCGACATCCTGCGCGGCTCGCGAATAAGGGACCGCCTGTATGACTGATCGGGACATGGTCCTGACAGGACCGTAAAGAAAGAGGGAATTCATGCGCGTTGCGATTGTCGGAACCGGCTATGTGGGCCTCGTTTCGGGCGCGTGCTTTGCACATTTCGGTCATGACGTGATCTGCATCGACAAGGATGCGGACAAGATCGCCCGGCTTGAGCGCGGCGAGATACCGATTTTCGAGCCTGGACTTGATGCGCTCGTCGCGGAAAATGTGGCGGCCGGACGCCTCGCCTTTACGACGGATCTGAAGTCGGCGACGCCTCAGGCCGATGCGGTGTTCATCGCCGTCGGCACGCCGTCGCGGCGCGGCGACGGTTTCGCCGATCTGACCTATGTCTATGCAGCCGCCGAAGAGATCGCGAGCGCGATGAACGGCTATACGGTCGTCGTAACGAAATCGACTGTTCCGGTCGGCACGGGAGCCGAAGTCGAGGCCATCATCCGCCGGACCCGTCCGGATGCGGATTTTTCCGTCGTGTCAAATCCGGAATTTCTCCGCGAGGGCGCTGCGATTGAAGACTTCAAACGTCCCGACAGGATTGTCGTCGGGGCGGAAGACGAACGCGCGCGTGAAGTCATGCGCGAACTCTATCGTCCGCTCTTCATCAACGAGACGCCGATCGTGTTCACCAATCGCGCGACGTCGGAACTCATCAAATACGCTGCGAACGCGTTCCTCGCCACGAAGATCACCTTCATCAATGAAATGGCGGATCTGTGCGAGCAGGTCGGCGCCAATGTGCAGGAAGTCGCCAAGGGGATCGGCCTTGACGGCAGGATCGGGCCGAAATTCCTGCATGCGGGACCGGGTTATGGCGGCTCATGCTTTCCGAAAGACACGCTGGCGCTTGTCAGAACGGCGCAAGTTGCCGGCGCGCCGACGAAAATCGTTGAGGCTGTGGTCGAGGTGAATGCGCGTCGCAAGAAGCAGATGGCGGAGCGCATCATCGCCGCCTGCGGCGGATCGGTAAAAGGAAAAACGATCGCCGCGCTCGGGCTGACCTTCAAGCCGAATACGGACGATATGCGCGACAGCCCCGCGCTTGACATCATTCCGGCGCTGCAGGCCGCGGGCGCGCAGGTTCGCGCGTTCGATCCTGCGGGCATGGAAGAGGCGAAGCGGCATCTTGCGGACGTTGTCTATTGCGACGGGCCGTATCACACCATGGACGGCGCAGACGCGGTCATCCTGATCACCGAATGGGATGAGTTCAGGGCGCTCGATTTCCGGCGCGTGAAAGAGCTTCTCAAGTCGCCGATTTTTGTCGATCTGAGAAATGTCTACAGACCCGCGGCGATGGCGGAGCAGAATTTTCAATATCACTCAATCGGCCGCGGATCCGCCGACGGCGATCCGCGCAAGCACCCGCGCGCCTGACGCTGACAGCGCCGTTTCAAGTCGCGACGCGTTCAAGCACGCCGTAGCGAACGCCGTCGAAGACATATTGCGTCGACATCGCCATCAGCAGCATGCCGAGGATGCGCGTGATCGCATTCATGCCGGTGCGTCCGAGCGCATCGCCGATACGGCTGGCGAACGCCATCATTAAAACCGCGATGGCGAGAACGATGGTCGAGGCGAGGAGCGCCGATCCCTTTTCGATGAGACTGGCGCTCGGCCCCATCAACAGCATGACGGTCGCGATCGCGCCCGGCCCGGCGAGCATCGGGATCGCAAGAGGGAAAAATGCGATGTTTTCTCTTGATGAGGCTTTCGGTCCAGGCGTTTTCGCCTGCGTCTCGCTGTCCGGATTGAAGAACATCCGAAAGCCCATGATGAAGAGGATGATGCCCATCGCGGCCCGAAAGGCGGGCAGCGTGACCCCCATATGGTGCAGCACCGCGTTCCCGGCGAAGCCGAATACGGAAAGAATGATGATCGAATAGACAGCCGCCGAAAAAGCGATGCGTAGACGAACCCGCGGCGTTTCATCCTTGGTGAGGGACGCGAAAATCGGCGTGACGAGAATCGGGTCGATGACGATGAAAAGCGTCACGAAGGCGGTCAGAAAGGTCGCGAATTCGCTTTCCATGAGGGGGGTCCTAGGCGGGGCGGCGGGGGCAGATCGATCCTGCTTTTCCTGCGCCGTGTCGATCGGCGGGGCGATCACCCAAATATTACGTTTTCGTAATATTTTCATCGACGATCGATTCTCACCCTGCAGGGTGCGCTGGGAGAAGAAAATGGTTAATATGGTTCGAACACTAGGGTCAGATCCGCTTTTGGGGAGCGCCGCCATGCGTACGAGGAGTCTCTTAGCCGTCAGCGCGTCACTGTCTTTGGCGGCCTTAGCCGGCTGCGCCACGGGCGTTGAAAGAGAGGCCTATACCGATCCCTATGCGGCGGCGGTTTACACCGGCGCGCCGCGCCCCGACGCCGGCGACCTTTACGCGGGCCTGAACGCGCCGATCCAGACATCGTCGAACGGCGCGCCTTTCGAACTTGTGTCCTATGAGGGCATCGAAGGCGCCCGGCGCGCGCATGCGCTTTATGCGCAGAACGAGGCTGAGGCGCTCGACGGACGGTGCGAGGCGGAAGTGCGCCCGACATTGTCGGAATCGATGATCGATATCGCCGACCTCTGCGACGTGCCGCTCGAGATTCTGGTGGAATACAATCCCGGCATCGCTGACATCAGCTATGCGACGGACGGCGGCAAGGTGAGAATTCCCGGCGGCATCGAAGCCCCGCAAGGCGCGTTCGCGATGAGCGATCAGCTGGCGCAGCTTGATGCGGTGCAGCCGGGCGACTCGCTTGAGTCGATCGCTTACCGCCTGAACATTTCAGCGGCGGCGCTTGCGACGCTCAATCCGAATATCGACTGGACCAAACCGAC
>JAGRED010000093.1 GCA_020446725.1 Parvularculaceae bacterium
ATTGCACTGGCCGGAATGGGGCGTCGTCTCCATCCGGCGCAGGAGCGCGTTCATCTCTTCGGCGTTGAGGCGGCGTCCGGCGCGCACCGAACCGCGACACGCCATTGAGCCGCAGACTTCCTCGAGCTTTTCCTTGAGCGCGAGGCCGTCGCCGATCTCCGTCAGATCATCGGCGAGGCGACGGACGATCGCCGCGACATTCGCGCCGCCGAGAAGCGCCGGAATTTCCCTGATGATGACCGCGTCGTCGCCGAAGCGCTCAAGCGCAAGGCCAAGCTCGGCGAATTCATCCTTGCGCGCATCGAGACGTTCCGCCTCATCCGGTTCAAGCTCGACGATTTCCGGAATCAAGAGCCCCTGGCGCGCGACCCCGCCCGTTTCAAGAGCGCGTTTCATTCCCTCGTAAACGAGGCGTTCATGGGCCGCGTGCTGATCGACGATAACGAGCCCGTCTGACGTCTGCGCGACGATATAGGTTTCATGCAATTGCGCGCGCGCCGCGCCGAGCGGGAAGTCGTCGGCGGGTTCCATCGACGGCGCGGCGTCATTGTCGCGCGGCGCGGTCTCGGCGCGAGCGGACGGTTCCGTCGGCAGGAGCGCGTCTTCATAGTCGCGCGGCCGATCATGCAACGCCTGAAAGTCGCGCATCTGCGGCCGAAAAGGGTTGGGTCGTGCGGCATGCGTCGCAAAAGACGGCGCCTGCATTTTTCCAAGCGCGAAAGCGCTTGTCGTCGTTGAGGCGCGGTGGCCGGCGGCGGCGAGCGCATGGCGCAAGGCGCCGACAATCAGCCCCCTCACCGCGCCGGCGTCGCGGAAACGGACCTCGGTCTTCGCCGGATGCACATTGACGTCGACGAATTCTGCATCGATGTCGAGAAACAGCGCGACAGCCGGATGCCGGTCGCGCGCCAGAAAATCCGCATAGGCGCCGCGCACCGCGCCGACAATCAGCTTGTCGCGCACGGGTCGGCCGTTGACGAAGAGGAACTGCTTGTCGGCGAGCCCGCGATTATAGGTCGGCAGGCCGGCGAACCCGGTAAGCGAAACGCCGTCGCGTTCCGCGTCGATGGCGACGGCGTTGTCTTCAAAGTCGCGCCCCATGACCGCGCCGAGGCGATGCAGCCGGCCCGAATCGTCCTGCGCCTCCGCAGGATAAGCGAAAGATTTCTTGCCCTCGGAAGATAGCGAGAAGGCGATTTCGGGATGCGCCATGGCGAGCCGTTTCAGCGCATCGCTGACGGCGCCCGTTTCGGAGCGATCCGATTTCATGAATTTCAGCCTGGCGGGCGTCGCATAGAAGAGATCGCGCACGAGGATGCGCGTTCCTGCGCCGCTGAAGGCGTGCGGCTTCGGTCCGGACATTTCGCCGCCATTCACCGCAAGCGACGATCCTTCCGCATCGCCCGAACGACGGGAAATCATTTCAAGGCGCGCGACGGCGCCGATCGAAGGCAGCGCCTCGCCGCGAAAGCCGAGCGTTGCGATATTCATCAGATCGTAATCGCCGGCCGATGTCGGTTTCAGCTTTGACGTCGCATGACGTTCGACCGCGAGGACGAGATCTTCAGGCCCCATGCCGCAGCCGTCGTCTTCGACGAGGATCTCCCCCTTGCCGCCGCGCCGAAGCGACACGTCTATTCTGCCGGCGCCCGCATCGATCGAATTTTCGACGAGCTCCTTCACAACCGCCGCCGGGCGTTCGATCACTTCTCCCGCAGCGATGCGGTTGACCGCATCCGGCGGCAGACGTCGGATCACGGGTGATGTTTGAGCAAGAACGGCGGGACGATTCGGCATGGGGCAGTATTGCGCAGGCGCGCAAGAAAGTCAGCGGCGGCGCCGGCTCATTCGGCCTTGTCGAGCGACCATTGCCGCGTCGGAAGATATTGTCCGGGCGTCAGGTCGATCAGGGAAAATTCGCCTCGTGAGACAGGCAGCGCCTCGCGCCGTCCGTTCACGCGAATGACCTCGCCTGCATAAACGCACTGCGCATGAGCGTCTTCGCGGCGCGCCGAGCGCAGCGGCAGCGCCACGCAATCAAAGTCGCTGAGGCGCACTTCTTTCGGTTGCTCGCCTTCATCGCAAGGATCGCCGCCGGCGACTTGCCGGCAGGTGAGCGCATCGACGAGCAAAACGGAAATCGTCTCGCGGTTCGGCTTTTTATCGACCGTGTCTAGCGAGGCGCAGGAAACGCTCGCGAGCAAGCCCGTCGCGATGACGAGCCTCAGCAGCATGATCAAAAGACGCCCGGCAGCAGCAGCGCGTCGTCATTCTTGATCATCACTTTGGGATTTTCACCCGTGACGTTCTCGATCGACCGCGTGCGTTCGGCATGCCAGGCTTCCGGATCGTCAACTTTGAGCGGCGCCGCCGAATCATCGACCTTGCCGTCCACGAATTTCCAGAACATCAACTGATTGGCGAAGCTGCGGTCTTTCTCAGCCCGGCCGCCATTCTCAGCATTGAGAACTGCGCGGATATTCGGGTCGGCCGTCGTCGCGCCGGCCTTCTGGAGAAGCGTCTGCTCGCCTGCGGTCGGCGGTTCCGCCGTCACATCGCCAAGGAGAACCTGGCGCGCGCGCTCGGCGGGCGAGAGTTCCTGCGGGCGCGATTCGCCGGGCTTCGGCGGACGCAGCGCATAGTCGGGCGGCACGACAAGCGGCGCCTTGGTCGCGATGGCGAATTCATCAGGCGGATTTTTGCCGCCGCCGATCGCCTTGCCGATGCCGGCGCAACCGGCGGTCGAAAGGGCGATGAAACCGAGGGCGAGGCCCGTCCGCAGGGATTTCGCAACGATCATTACGCGACTGCTCCATTCATGGTTCGGCGGGGTTATAGCGCCGGCCGCCGCCCGGCGCAAAGCGCCCGGATCAAAGCTTTGCAAAGCGCCGGCGGGGCTGCGCAAAGCGGCTAGGACGCTGATTTTCCATCCTTGTGGCGAAGCGCGTCAATAATAAGGCAGGCGAAACCGACATTGATGGCGGCGTCCGCGACATTGAAAATCCACGGGAACATCAGCCCCGAGAAATCCAGGAAATCCGTAACGCAGCCATAGCGAAGCCGGTCATGGAGATTGCCGAGCGCGCCGCCGATGATCAGCGCCGCCCCGGCGGCGGCGAACCGGCGTTTCAACCGGCCGAGCCAGACAAGCATCACCGTCGCGATGGCGATCGAGATCGACGACAAGAGGATGCGGGAGCCGAGGCCGCCCGCCAGCATGCCGAAACTCGCGCCGCGATTGCAGGTGAAGGTCAGGTCGAAGATCGACGAAATCTCGATATGTCGTTTGATCGGAAGATCAACGACGTTGACGACCCAGAATTTCGTCGCCTGATCGAGCGCGGCGACGATGACGGCGCCGATGACGCCCCGAAGGAAGAGCGGGTTGGCGCGCGCATCGGCGAACCAGGCGGCGGCTTTGTCCTTGAGACTGTCGCTCGATGTCGTCACTGAGCCGCCCCATCAAGCTTGCCGACCGTCGTCGCGCAGCGCCCGCAGGCGTCCGGGTGATCGGGGTCGGAGCCGACATCGTCCATATAGCGCCAGCAACGCTGACACTTCTTATGCGCGCTTTCCCTGACGACAACCGCGACACCCTTCGCGTCGTCAAGGCGGAACGCGCCGGCAGGTCCCTCGCCTTTTTCAATGACGACGTCCGACGTGATGAAAAGCGCCGCGAGATCGCGCCCTTTGACGGCGGAAAGAAGCGCATCGTCGTTGAGGTAGAGCGTCGGCGCCGCTTCAAGGCTGGCGCCGATGCGTTTCTCGCGCCGTTCAACTTCGATCGCGCCGGTCGCCACGCGCCGGATGCGGCGAAGTTTCGCCCACTCCGCCGCCAGCGCTTCATCGCGCCATGATTTCTCCGTCTCCGGCAAAAGCCGCAGATGCACGGACCCCTCGCCGCCGCGATGACGGTGCGCCTCTTCCATCGTGAAGACGAGAACGGGCGCAATCCATACGGTCAGATGATCGAAGATCGCGTTCATCACCGTTCGGGCTGCGCGGCGACGCACATCCGTCGGATGATCGCAGTAAAGGCTGTCCTTGCGGATATCGAGATAGAAGGCGGAAAGATCGAGCGTGCAGAAATCGAAAACCTTGCGCCACACGCCCTTGAAGTCGAACGCCTCATAGCCGGCGCGCACCTCGTCATTCAGCTTCGCGACGAGATGCAGCATGTAGCGCTCAAGCTCGGGCATTTGCGCATGCGGCAATTGTTCCGCATCGTCAAAGCCTTTCAGCGCGCCGAGGAGATAGCGGATCGTGTTCCTGACCTTGCGGTAGGAATCGACCGACGAGCCGATGATTTCCTTGCCGATCCTCAGATCGTCGGAATAGTCGGAACTTGCTACCCAGATCCTGAGGATATCGGCGCCGTAATCCTTCATGATGTCGGCGGGATCGACGACATTGCCGAGGGACTTCGACATCTTGCGGCCGTCCTCGTCGAGGACGAAACCGTGCGTCAAGACGCCGTCATAGGGCGCGCGGCCGCGCGTGCCGCAACTTTCAAGCAGGGACGAATGAAACCAGCCGCGATGCTGGTCCGACCCTTCAAGATAAAGGTCCGCCGGCCATTTCAGATCGTTGCGCCCTTCAAGCACGAAGGAGTGCGACGACCCTGAATCGAACCAGACATCGAGAATATCCTCGATCTTTTCGAATTCATTGTCCGAACCGGCCGAGCCGAGAAACACCTGCGCCGGCGTATCGAACCAGGCGTCGGCGCCGCGTTCCCTCACCGCATCGACAATGCGTTTGTTGACGTCGGGATCGTTGAGGAGTTCGCCCGTCTTGCGATTGACGAAGATGGCGATCGGCACGCCCCAGGCGCGCTGACGCGAGACGAGCCAGTCCGGCCGTCCCTCGATCATCGCGCGAAGGCGGTTCTTCCCGGCGGCCGGCGTGAACGTCGTCGCATCGATCGCGGCGAGCGCGTC
>JAGRED010000094.1 GCA_020446725.1 Parvularculaceae bacterium
CACCCGCGCCGACAAACGTAGTAAGACTTCTCCGAAACGGAGCCGCGCATGGACAAGCTCGTCTATTTCCTCATTCCCGTCGGCCTCGCCGCGACGCTGATCGTTCTCGGCCTCGGCATCTATTCGCTCGCCAAGGGCGGAACATTCGCGAAGCAGCATTCGAACAAGCTGATGCGCCTTCGCGTTCTCGCGCAGGGCGTCACCATCGCGCTGATGCTGCTCTTTCTCTTCCTGATCGGCCGCGGGCCGGGAAGCTGAAGCGGCGTCGCGCACAAGCGGAAATCGGCAGCCTACAAAACGCCTCAAGCGTCCGGGGCGGGAAATCCGTAATAGAGGCGGAGCATCCGCGTCCTTTTGCGAAACATCATCGCGGTCGCGAATTCCCAAAAACCTTTCGGGTCATATTCGCGCCGCGAGACCATCACCCGCAGATTATCAACGACCAGAAGATCGCCTTCCTCCGGCACGATGCGCCGCGCAGACCGGCGCGCTGCAAACATCGCATTCCGCAGCGTTCGAAGCGCCCGTTTCGCTTCGTCATCGTCCGTTCTCACCCGTTCCGGATCGAAGCTCATGAGCCAGTCTTCGGGATCCTCGGGCGTTGATCGTGTGATGACCGGCTGCTCCCGCTGGATCTCACCGGTGTCGACCAGGTCGTATTTCGGGCCCCTTCGCTCAAAAGTCGTGCGTTGAAGCTGTTTGATCGTCCAGTCGCGTTCGCCGGGAGGCAAAGCGGCCATGATGTCTTTCACGCGCAGCAAATATACCGGGATGCGACGGCGGTTTCGCAGGCAGGCATAGACCTTGAAGCTGCACGCTTCGGGTCCGGCGATCCCGACGAGCTTCCTTTCCACCGTGCTCTGGTGAAACCGCAGAGCCATATCGAGGCCGTCTCGATCGCCGACCTGAGCGTCGGCGGGCGCCGAAATCATCGTCCGAACGACGGCGGGGCCCGCGACCGGCCAGCGCGATTTGCATTCCGACCCCAGCAAAAAGAGGAGGCCCGCAGCGATCATGTCGGTCACATGGAATTGCTCTTCGAACGACTTGGTGCCGAATTCGCCCGCCTGTCCGGGAAACCGAATATCCTGATTGAGCGGCATTCCCTTGATGTGGAGATAGGTCATAGCGCGCGACCCGCGCAGGGCGTCGATCGCCGCGAGCTGATCGGCGGAAAAGTAATTTCTCAGCCGCTTCGCCATGTCATGGCCGATTTCGATGTTATTGTTTCGCTGCAGCTTTCTGTTGGGATACACCACGCGGTAGGAAGAGCACGCCGCAGACAGCAGCGGACCTTTGAGCATCGACGCGCGGAAGACGTTTTCCTTCGCCGCGCGCCTCGCCGACACCCGTTCATGCGGATCGAGTTGAAGGGCTTTGCCGCGATCGGCCGGCGCTTGAAAGCGCGCAGCGGTCTGCGCCCCGGCATTCTCGGCGGCTTCGGCGTCTCCCTCAGGATTTTCCAAGCGAACGCCCCCCGCAGCCGTCTTGCAGGTGAAAATCTCTCATCGCGAAGGCGGCTTGTAAAGCAATCAAATTATCGGCCGCAGGCGGTGAACGATGGCGATGGAAGCGCCGCCTGAATGATTTTCTAATCGCCTTGCTGCGCCGCCATAAGTCGTTGAAACGCGCCGGACCCGCCGCTATGGTCGCGCCGGTCCGAGGGGCCCCTCGCCCCTTCAATAATCCGTCAATCTCAAGAGGATCCGCCGATGAAAGTCCTCGTGCCGGTCAAGCGCGTCATCGACTACAATGTGAAGGTAAGGGTCAAATCCGACCAGACGGGCGTCGATCTCGCCAACGTCAAGATGTCGATGAACCCGTTCGACGAGATCGCCGTCGAAGAGGCGGTCCGCCTCGCCGAGGCGAAAATCGCGACCGAAGTCGTCGCGGTCTCGGTCGGGCCCGAAAAAGCGCAGGACCAGCTTCGCCAGGCGCTCGCAATGGGCGCCGATCGCGCGATCCTCATCAAGACGGACGCCGAGGTCGAGCCGCTGGCCGTCGCCAAGCTGCTGAAGGCGGTCTGCGAAGCGGAAAGCCCTGAGCTTGTCATTCTCGGCAAGCAGGCGATCGACGATGATTCAAACCAGACCGGGCAGATGCTCGCCGCCCTGATGGGCTGGCCGCAAGGCGCGTTCGCCTCCAAGGTCTCCAAGGAAGGCGACAAGCTCAACGTGACGCGCGAGGTCGATGGCGGCCTTCAGACCGTATCGCTTTCCCTGCCGGCTGTGGTGACGACGGATTTGCGCCTCAACGAGCCGCGTTACGCCTCATTGCCGAACATCATGAAAGCGAAAAAGAAGCCGCTCGACGTCAAGACGCCTGAAGATTTCGGCGTCGACGTCGCGCCGCGGCTGAAGGTTCTCAAAGTGACGGAGCCGCCCAAGCGCACCGCCGGCGTCAAGGTGCCGGATGTTGCGAGCCTCGTCGACAAACTGAAAAACGAAGCGGGAGTAATCTAATGGCCGTTCTCGTCATCGCCGATCACGACAACCAGTCCCTCTCCGACGCCGTCGCCAAAACCGTGACCGCCGCAGCCAGGCTCGGCGGGGATATCGACATTCTCATCGCGGGGGCAGGCGCAGACGCCGCCGCGGCTGAAGCGGCAAAAATCACAGGCGTGCGGAAGGTCCTTCATGCCGACGATCCCGCCTACGCCAAGCTTCTCGCCGAACCGACAGCGAAGCTGATCGCCGCCAAAGCAGGCGATTACGACGCCCTTGTCGCCCCGGCGACGGCGAACGGCAAGAACATCATGCCCCGCGTCGCCGCCCTGCTTGACGTGATGCAGCTTTCCGACGTCATCGCGATCGAGAGCGCCGACACGTTCGTGCGGCCGATTTACGCCGGCAACGCCATTGCGACTGTGCAGTCGAGCGATGCGAAAAAAGTAGTGACGGTCAGGACCGCAACCTTCAAGGCCGCCGACATGACAGGCTCGGCCGCGATTGAAAAAGTCGCGGGCGAAGGCGACCCCGGCGTATCGTCCTTCGTCGGTGAGGAACTGACGAAATCGGATCGCCCCGAACTCACCGCCGCGAAAATCATCATTTCAGGCGGACGCGCCCTCGGCAGCCATGAGAATTTCGAGAAACTCATCTATCCGATCGCGGACAAGCTGGGCGCCGCCGTCGGCGCGTCGCGTGCGGCGGTCGACGCCGGCTACATGCCGAATGACTACCAGGTCGGCCAGACCGGCAAGGTCGTCGCGCCGGCGCTTTACATCGCGGTCGGCATCTCGGGCGCGATCCAGCACCTCGCCGGCATGAAAGATTCAAAGGTCATCGTCGCGATCAACAAGGATGAGGAAGCGCCGATCTTCCAGATCGCCGATTACGGTCTCGTCGCCGACCTCTTCAAGGTTCTTCCGGAACTCGAAGCGGCGCTTTAGGCGCGGCGGAAAATTCCGTTCTGAAAAGCCCCGCTCCGGCGGGGCTTTTTTTGCGCGCCGACAGCAGGCGCAAGAACCGGGTCGCAGGGCGCGCGCGATTGCCTCATCTCCTTCCGCAACGAAGGAGAGTGTCATGACATTTGCAATTACGGGGCTTGCCGCGGATGAGTTCGCCAACCTGTTCGGCCTAACCGATGAAGCGCTCGCGGAGCGCGGCGTCATAAGGCGAACCGCCGATATGAAGCCGGGCTATCCGTGCCGCATCACGCTCGAGGACGCAGAGCCCGGCGAAACGCTTCTGCTTTTGAACTATGAAAGCCACAAGGCGGACACGCCTTATCGCTCCAGCTATGCGATTTTCATTCGCGAAAGCGCGGCGGCGCCGGCGCGCTATGTCGATGAATTGCCGCCGGCGATGCGCGGGCGGCCGATCGCGCTCAGGATTTTCAACAAAGACGGCATGCTGATCGGCGCCGATCTCGGGCGCGACGCGAGCGAAACGAAAGCAAAGATCGAAGCCGCTTTCGCCGACCCGAACGCAGCCTACATCCATGCGCACAACGCCATGCACGGCTGCTTTGCAGCCGCAATCGAACGCGTGTGAGCCGCTTTTGCCCCGCCGCAGTCTCTCGTGTTAGCGTGGCCTGTCGTCCCGATAAGCCGCGCGCGTCGGGCGCGCATCGGGACAGGTTGGAGGAACCATGTCAGTCGCACGCGTCACCGAAATCATCTGCGGATCGCCGAAAAGCTTCAAGGATGCGATCGAAAACGGCATCGACCGCGCCAACAAGACGCTGAAAAACGTCGAAGGCGCATGGGTGAAGGATCAGTCGATCCTCATGGACAAGGGCAAGATCAAGGAATACCGCGTCATCTTGAAAGTGACGTTCGTTCTCGACGATGCCGTTTGATCGTCGTCGTTCACGATCAATGAGACACAAGCAAAAAGGGCGGCCTATCGGCCGCCCTTTTTCATATCTGTCGGATGAAGCGATTATTCTTCGCTCGCTTCTTCCTCTTCCGCAGGCTGCTCAGCGGCGGGCTGCCCGGCGGCCGCCCCGGCGCCCTTGCAGGATGAACGAAGCGGAACCGCACCAGCGTCGACGAGCGCTTTCAGCTGCGCTTCGATCTCGGGGCAGTTGTCGCCGCCTTGCAGGCGGCAGACCTGAAGCGCGGTCTTGAAGCGCGCGATCTGGTCCTGACGGAGATCTTCGTTCTGCTGTTGTTCAAGACGATCCTGCGCATCATTGGTGCGCTTGATCGCGTCGATATACGTCACCCATTCGCCGGCCTGGCGAGACGACTTCGGATAGCGCGTCGCGGTGACGAAAGCCTCGCGCGCCTTCGAGCGCTTGTCGCAATCTTCAGGGCCGGCCTGGCTGAAACGCGCCGTGCCGAGCAGCAGCCATGCGTCGCCGACTTTCTCAGCCGGCATGCCGCCGCGGTTGATGGCGTTCGTCAGCGCGCGTTCGGAGGCGAGATATTGCTCGTCTGCGAGCAGCACTTGTCCGAGGCGGTAGTAAAGCTCGCCGCTGTTCGACGATTGCGCCGCGGCGCGCAGCACCGGGATGGCGCGCTTGTGCTCGCGCGCCTGGCTCCACAATTGCGACAGCAAGGTGAGATTCTTCGTCGAGCGCGCAACGCGTCCGGCCTCTATCTCGCGATCGAGAAGCTTCGCGCCGCGATAGGGGTTGTCGAAGAAGGAGTAGTAATTGACGAGCGTGACGATCTCGGCCTCTTTCGACAGGAGGCCGGCGCGATAGGCGACTTCAAGCACCGAGAACGCGTCCTGATCCTTGCCGGTGTTCGAATAAAAGCCCGAAAGCTGCACCCAGTAGGAGCGCTCATTCGGCCAGTTGTTGATCATCTTCTCAAGCAACGGCCCGCGCTTTGAGGACTCGTTGAGCTCCGAATAGATGAGGTTCAACAGATCGTAATCGGATTTTTTCGCCTCCGTGCGCGCGGCGATCGCCTGTTCGGCGGGACCGACGGCGGAACGCCAGTTCGGCGGCGTGATCTGCGTATAGGCGGCCGCGAGAAGGTAATAGGCGTTGGCGTCGACGGGCACGCCCTGCTGGCGCGCGCTGGCGACCCAAGCGTTCAGGCCTTGGATGGCCGCCTGATAATTGCCGAGCTGAAACTGCAGCTGGGCGATATAATAACGGACCTGATTGTTGCCGTTCGGATCAAGGCCGCCGGCGTCAAGCGCCGTCTGGAAATCACGAAGCGCGCCCTGATAATCTTCCAGCTGAACCTTAACCGAAGCGCGATACTGATACGTCGTCGACTTGTCGTACGCCTTCATGTTCGGCTTGTTGGCGATCAACGCATTCAGCGTATCGAGCGCCGCGCGCGTTTGCGGCGGCTGCGCGTTCAGCAGTTCGAAAACCTTGCTCAATTCCTTGGCGACGGCGAGGTCGAGTTGTTGGGAACGCCGCCGCTCGCCGCCGGACTCGCCTTCGTCCTGCGCCATCGCCGTTCCCGTAAAAACGACGGTTGCGCCGGTGAATGCGCCGAATGCGACCGCACCGGAAAGAAGCAAGCCGGCGATCTGTTTCTTAAGTTTCATCATCGTGCCGCCTTAAACCATCCAAACCCAAATCGCGCGCCGAAACTCAAGACGCATCATTACTCAGCCAATTCAAACGTGATCGCCGTCTGAACGCCGCGACGCCATTGCGCCTGGTTTTCAACGATCTTCGGCTGATATTTCCAGCGCTCAACCGAACGCGTCGCCGCGCTGTTGAGGCATGAGTTCGTCGTGTCAATGACGCGTATATTCGTCGTCGTGCCGTCCGGCGTCACATCGAATTCGACGAAAACGGTTTCCTTCGCCTTGGCGCGCGACATGCAGCGCTCAGGATATTGCGGCGGAATGCGCACCAGGGGCTGGGCGTCGCGGTCCGGATTGAAACCCGAGCCGACGTTCAGATTGGCGTCGATCGTCGGAACCTGCGCGCGAACGCCGTCCAGCGCCGGACGGTTCGACGGGTCGGTCACGGCCGGCGGCGGCGGCGGCGGCGTGTCGAGCGTGGGACGCTTGAAGTCCTTGGTGCTCGACAGGTCCGTATCCTGCAGCTGCTGCGTGATATTGATGTTGAGCGCCGCCTTCTCCTCATCAAGCTTGGCGTCCTGCTTGATCATGTAGGCCATGGCGAGGAAAAGCAGCGCCGTGACGACTGCTGCGCCCGGAATGCCGAAAATCAGTCGGATTGCCGATCCCATTATTTCAGCTCCCTAGCTCTTTGGATCCGTCGACACGGCGATATCGCCGACGCCGGCGGCGCGCACCTGATTGACAACTTCAACCAGATAACGGGAATCGGCGCGCGCATCGACCTGAACAACCGCGGTGCCCTTGGGGTTTTCGGCCTTGAGCTGCTCGACCTGGCCGCGAACCGCTTCAAGCGGAACCTTGTCCTTGTCGATCCAGATGTTGTTTTCAGAATCGACCGCAACGAGGATCGAGGCGAATTTCTTTTCCTTCGCCGTCACCGCTTCGGGACGGGTGATTTCCGCGCCCGGCTCCTTCACGAAGGTCGAGGTGACGATGAAGAAGATCAGCATGATGAACACGATGTCCATCAACGGGGTTACGTTGATTTCGTCCGCCGAAGAGTCTGCGCCGATCGATTTGCGTTTTCTCGCCATGAGCACTTCCGCCTTTTAACCGCGCCGCCGACGAAAACCCCGCCGGTCCAGCGCAGGCTGTTTATTCACTCTGCAACGTCAGCGAGACCGCTGACGCATTGCCCGCATAAGCCTGGTCCATCACCGTCACGGCGACGCCGGCTTTTGAATCGGGTGAAGCGCTGACCAGCACGACGCCTTTGGGTTCGCGCGCCATGAATTCCTCAACGACCGGCTTTGTGGACCCGGGGTCGATGATGCGGACATTGTTGACGCGGACGAAGCCGTCTTTCTGAAGCGACAATAGCAACGCGGGCGGCGGCACGGTCTGCTCGTCCGGCGGCGTTTCTTCGGGCGTCTTAACGTCGATGCCCTTTTCGCGGGTGAAGGTCGCGGTGACGATGAAGAAGATCAGCATGATGAACACGATGTCCATCAGCGGCGTCACGTTGACTTCGGCCTCGCCGCCAGTCGCTCTCGTATGTGAAGTTCTGCGCATCGGCTTACCCGGCGATCTTCAGTTCGTCAGAAAGCTTTGCAGTCGCCTTCTGTGCGAAGCGGTCGTACCAATAAGTGAACATGACGCCCGACACCGAAGTGAAGAGACCCGCCATGGTCGGCAAGGTGGCCCGCGAGATGCCTTCCGCCATCAGGCGCGCATTCGAAGAGCCGGTGACGGCCATGATGTCGAACACGTAAACCATGCCCGTCACGGTGCCGAGAAGGCCGAGCAGAGGCGTCACGGCGACAAGCGTCTTGATGACGTCGTTGAAGCGTTCCGATTCCTGCTTGGCTTCAGAGATCAGCCGGTCGCGGTAGGCTTGTCCCCACCATGATGTCTGATCGCCGCGCGCCTTCCAGGCCCGTTTGGCCCGGCTGACGACCATTGGGTGCGCCGTCGTCCAGTAAAGCGCCCGCTCCAGAATGAGTCCCCACAGGATGAAAGTGAGGATCATGATGGTCAGGAGCACCGGGCCGCCGGCGACTACGAAAGCCTGGATGGCCTCGTATGCATTTCTAAGGAAGCCCATAATTGGTCCCTTCGATTGCTGCTCGCGAACGACCTAACGGCGACCGTCGGCATGTTCGGCGATAATGCCTGCGGCCTGCTCTTCCAGCATTTGCGTGACGCGGTTCGCCGCGCCGGATGCAAAGGCGTAGAGGATGACGAGCGGGATCGAGACGACGAGACCGATAACGGTCGTCATCAGCGCGACCGAAATACCCGAAGCCATGATCTGCGGGTCGCCGGCGCCGAAGAGCGTGATCGACTGGAAGGTGATGACCATCCCGATAACCGTGCCGAGGAGGCCGAGCAGCGGGGCGATCGTCGAGACAATCTTGACGAGGTTGAGCCCGCTTTCGAGTTTCGGGATCTCCTTGAGGATCGCGTCGTCAAGCGCGGAGGCGACGGCGTCCGGATCGTTCTTATTCTGAACCGCTTCATACGCCATGATGACGCGGCCCAAGGGGTTCGACTTCGAAGCCTTCGGACGGCGCATCTGCGACTTCACCGCGCTCGCGGTGCCGGAGAGCGTGAACCAGCGGAACACGCCCCACACAAAGGCGAGCGCGCCGAGGCCGAGCGTCAGATAACCGATCGAACCGCCTTGCGAGACGCGCTCCGTAAGGTTCGGCGTTTCGACGATAAGGCCGAGCAGCGTGCCGAGCGAGGGGTCGATCACGCCGCGGACGAAACCGTCGCCCTTGTAGTTCTCAACCGACTTCGCAGCGCCCGTGACCGAACCGGCAGGCTGGCGCGCGAGGAAGGCGAGCAGCCCCTGATCCGGCTTGTAGGTGAGGTAACGGCCGTCGGCGAAGGCGACGAAGGGGCCAATGCGCGTGATGTCGCGCGACACGGCCGTGCCGTCAGCCTGAGCGACATTCGCCGGGAACGTCGTCACTTTCGCCTGTTCGGCGATCTGCTGAACGAACGTCTCCCAGAGATAACGAAGCTGCGTTTCGGTCGGCAGCGTATCGGTCTGCGCGACTTCCTGAAGTTCCGACGAACGGCCCGGATATTCAGCCGAAATCAGCGAACGGTCGATCTGCGCGGTGAGGTCCGCAGCGGCGGAACGCGCAGCGCCGAAGAGTTCCTGGAATTCGCCCTGCTTGTCGGCGAGCTCCTGGTCGAGCTTGTCGATCTCTTCCTGGTTCGTGGCCATCACGCCTTCAAGGCGCGTCGCTTCGGCTTCCGCGGCGTTGACCTGACCGCGGACGCGGCCGAGTTCGGCTTGCTGATTGTTCCGTTCCCGCGCGAAGCGTTCCTCGCGAGCGCGGTTCTCAGCGCTTGATTCGCTCCGCTCGCGGCGGACCGCCTGAAGCACCTGATCAAGGGTGAGCTGGCGCGCGGCGGGTTGCGCCGGCTGCGCGTCCTGAGCGGACGCGGAAATATTGAAAGCGGCGGCCGCGACGCTGACGACGAGGGAGACGCCTGCAAGCTTGAGGAGTTTCATGACCTGTTTCCTTCGAAATTCGTCGTTGCGTTACTCAGCGCCGCCCGATTGGGTCGGAGCCTTGACCGGGACCGGAAGGAGGCCCGGCGCCGTCTGTTCTTTCGCCATACGCAGGCCGAGGCGCACGTCAGGCAGGTAGGACTTGTTGAGGTTCGTCCAGGCTTTCTGATCCTTGTCCCAGATCTTCAGCACCGAATCGTCCGCCGTTTTGAACATCAGGGCGACGCGGCCGACGCGGAGAAACTCGCCGGTCCTCAGCGTGCCGCCGTCGTCGATCGACCCTTCATAGGCGCCGATGGTGCGGCCGTATTCATTTTCGATCTGGTAGGCTTCAACGATGAGGCGATAACGCTGCGCGGCGGAAACATCCGGATCGCCCATCACCTTGTTGAGGCGCGCGACGCGGTCCTGACGCTCGTCACTGTTGAACGGAATGTCCGCATCAACAATGTCGCCGAGCGTGGCGAGCATGTCTTCCATCAGCGGCTGCATGGCGCGCTGCAGGCCCGACACGTTTTCGATGTCGAGGCGAAGGCGCTCAAGCTGACGCTGCTGCGCGGTGATGTTGCGGTTCAAGGACGCGTTATAGCGTGTCGCCGCTTCGAGCTGCTTCAGGTTCGCGCGATAGTCGTTGATCAGCGCCGTCGTCTGATCGTCAAGCTGTTCGACGCGCTGCTGGGACGCTTTCGCCTCCTTCGCGGTCGCTTCGCTTTCATTCAGCGCCGACGAGAATTGCGCGAATGCGGGCGCGGCCGTAGCGACGATCATCGCCGCGGCTGATCCCAGAACCAGAGCTCTTTTCTTCATTGCCTCACCTAACGGTTTGCTTCGGCTTCGATTGGTTAAACGGCTCATCCGTGAGCCGATGATTTCACATGCAGGGGAAAGGAAGGGGCGCGCGTGTCCGCCGAATGACAATCTCAAATTCGAACCCCAACGTATTCCCCTTCGAGTCGAATGATTGAATGAAACTTCCGGCAATTGCAATGACGAAATCGTCGAGAGCAAGCGGTCTTCCCTCCAACCATCGGGGCCGCAAATAGATGACGCGCGCGTCATCCCCTCCATCACGACCCCGTTAGCTTGTAACAAGCGTGATCCCGATAGGCAATAGACGCGGCAGATCATCAGCCTCCGCAACAAGTGCGCGCACATTTATTGCGCGACTGTGAGATTCGTCTTCGCCCGCATTGAGCGAATCCGATTTTCCCCAACGACATCGGCGCCTCTTGCCTGTCATCCGCGGGATCTCGGCATGGTAAACAGGCGGGTTTCCGACATCGATCCGGAATGCGGGAGCGGATAGAGGATATGGCTGGGGCGCCAGGATTCGAACCTGGGAATGGCGGTACCAAAAACCGCTGCCTTACCACTTGGCGACGCCCCAAGGGAGGCGGCCTGATAGCGCCGTCGGACGGGGAAATCAACGGCGATTCCGCACCGTGAACCGGCGCGCGAGGCCCCGGAGCGGCGCCCCGTAAAAGCTTCGTTGCATTGGCGAAAAGCCGCCGCTATAGGGGCCCACCGTCGGAGTGTAGCTCAGCCTGGTAGAGCACTAGCTTCGGGAGCTAGGGGCCGGAGGTTCGAATCCTCTCACTCCGACCAGGTTCTTTTCCCGCCTCTTCGAACCTCCTTTTTTGAGGAATCGCGCCCTTCGGCGCGAAGGGTTCGAATCCTCTCACTCCGACCAGGTTCTTTTCCCGCCCCTTCGAACCTCCTTTTTGAGGAATCGCGCCCTTCGGCGCGAAGGGTTCGAATCCTCTCGGACGATTAAGGAAAGAGCGGCGCTCGACGCGGCGGGTTACGAGCCGGAGCATAGGAACGATTGAGAGGCGCCGGCCGCGCATTGTCTTATAATCTTGCGCCGTCATTGTTCCGCTCACGTAGTCCGGCGGCGCTGGAGATGCTCGCCATGCTGAATTCTCGCTTCTTCCCTGCGCTTGCGCTGCTTCTGGCGACCGGC
>JAGRED010000009.1 GCA_020446725.1 Parvularculaceae bacterium
GAGGCGGCGATCGCCGCCAATATGGCGCCGCTCAGCGCCTGCACACCGGCCGCCGGGACAAGCCAGCCGTTTTCCCCCGGCAAAACAAGCCCAGGAATGCCTGCAACATAGGAGCTGATGACAGGGCGTTCGAGAAGCATCGCCTCCATGATCGAGACGGGAAGGCCCTCGGCATAGCTTGGCAGGATGAACGCGCGCGCGCCTTCAATCGCCGCGCGCACTTCCGCCGGCGTTTTCCATCCCGCAAGATCGACACAATCGCCGAGCCGGTGACGCGAGATCGCCGCCTCGATGTCGCCGCGCATGTCGCCGTCTCCGATAAGCGTCAGATGAAACACGCCGCCGCGACGGCGGGCTTCGGCCGCCGCCTCAATGAGCGTCAGCTGCCCTTTTTGTTCGCACAACCGTCCAACGGTCACGAACCGCGCCGTCTCCGGCGCCGAAGGCGCGCCTTCGTAAAATGACCGTTCGACGCCGCAGGGAATGATGCGGATGCGCTCCCAGTATTCCGGGGCGACAAGGCGTCTCAACTGACTCATGCCGAAACTCGACACGGCGAAGACAAGCCGCGCCGCCCGGATTTTCTCCGGCAAGGATATCAGGGCAGGCTTATCGAACTCTTCAGGCCCATGAACGGTCATGCTGAACGTGCCGCCGTTCACG
This sequence comes from Parvularculaceae bacterium, assembly GCA_020446725.1. Lineage (GTDB taxonomy): Bacteria > Pseudomonadota > Alphaproteobacteria > Caulobacterales > Parvularculaceae > Amphiplicatus. The sequence continues at coordinate 664 of JAGRED010000009.1, forward strand.
CGCGCCGCCAGCATGGCGACCGTCGCCGAATTCGTGCCGAAATGCGCATGAAGATGCGCGCATTTCTCCTGCCGCAGCCAGCTTGCGACAACGAGCGCTTCAGCCGCATAAAAGAAATGTTTCAGCAATCCTGCTTCGGAACGAAGTCCCATGCGCAATGCGGCGAACACGGCGGCGGTCGAGCCAAGCGGCTGAAGAAAGAAACTCGTCGCCAATCCGGCGATCAGCGCGCCCGGACCCGCGCCAATCACGCAACGCGTTTTTTCGGCCTCGCGGCGGTCTTCTTCGGCGATTGCGCCATGATCCGACGATCTGATCGTAAACCGGGCGATCTCAACGCCGCGCCGCTCCAGCGCTTCAATCTCGCGACGGATAAAACTGTGGCTGATCGACGGATATTGGTTCGTCAGGTAGGCGATCTTCATCGCAGCCCTTGTTCCAGTCTAATCGCCTGCGTCAGGCAATGGGCTTGCGCGCTTGCGCGCTCTTCTTCGAACCGAACCAATAACGCGCAACGCCTGAGCATTCGTAAAAATGTCCAAGCGTCCTGACCGCCCCGATTGACCATGATTGCGGGCTCAAGATCCCGGCTTTCGCCGCAGACGCCGCAATCTTCAGGCAGTAGATCAGCAAACCGGCGGCGGCGATGCTGAGCGCCGTCACGAAGGGGTTAACCCCGATCGACAGCAGGGCGACCGCCGCGCCGCCGATGACGGCGGAGATAAGAACGAGCGACGGAAACACTGCGCCCCACATGACCGCGCGCGCCTGTTCAGTCGCGCAAAACTTCTCAGGCGACCCGCCATGCAGCGCCGCGCCGGCGGCGTAGGAATACCCCGCCCGCCTGACAAGGGCGCGCCATTCCTGGAAATTGAGCCGCTTTTCATCGCAGCGGGCCATAACCTCGTCGCTTCGCCAGATATGCGCGCCCCGACGACGGAGGCGAATGCAGAGATCAGCGGTCTCATCGGCGATGATGTCGCCCCGGAAGCCGCCCGCGGCTTCGAACGCATCCGTGCGGAACATGGCGGTCGGGCCGGTCGTTTGAATCTCGCCGTCGCCAAGCCCGTGCGATCCAAGCGCGCGGTTGAAGATCGATTCCTCGCCCGTCATCTCGAATTCGACAACGCCCTCAAGCGCGGCGACTTCCGGACGCCGGATCATCAGATTTGCGGCGTAGGCGAACCATTCCGGATCGAGCCTTTCGCCGGCCTGAACGAATTGCACGAACTGAACTTGCGGCGCGATTTTCTTCAGCCGCCTGTATCCCGCATTGCGCGCTCGGCCGCCGCTGAATCCGGCCCCGTCAACTTCCACAACGTCGATTCCCGCGTCGCGGAGCGCTTCGCAGTCCCCAGCGCCGGCGACGACAACCATAGCGCTTCCCTGTCCCGCCGCCTCGATGCAACCAAGCGCATCGCCCTCGCCGCACATGACGATGACGCCGACTTCAGGCTTGATCACCGGCGCCGCAACGGGCTTGACGCTCTCGGCGGCGTGCGGCTCGCGCCGGACGGTAGAAAGCGAACTCGCGCCTTGCGGCGCCGCCGATTCATCGCGCACGAATTCCGCGCGGCCGGCGTCAGCTTCATAAACCTGCTCATTGGCGGCCGGCCCGCGCGCCGTCATATCGAAATCAGCCGGCTCCGAAACAAACCGGACATCCAGATTGCTGACGAGGCGCGGCTTTTCCCTTAATTCCCAACGGCGCTTCTTCTCCGCCTTGCGCCGCTCGCGATCGGAACCGTCGGCCCGCTTTGCGACGACACCGCCGTCTTCGGTTGAAAAATCGATCCCCGGGCGGCGGCGCTCGTCGTTTTCAGCAAGCGTTAGATTGGGGCTGCTCGGCACCCCGAAAACGCCGTAATCCTGCTTGTCGCGGATAACGCTGCGGACGACGTCGC
>JAGRED010000095.1 GCA_020446725.1 Parvularculaceae bacterium
CAACGAAGATTACGCCATGCTTTCAGGCCCGCCCGGTCCGCGTCCCTATGACAGCGTCAAACATCACTATCATCCGCGCGCGACGATGGTGCGCACGGGCCTTGACGCAGACGGCGCGCCCTTTGCGACCGTCATGTCGGTCAATGATCACCACGCAGACGTCGACAAGAAATTCGTCGACATGGGATTTCTCGAAGAAGAAATCGATCACCAGTGCGAAGTCTTCGGCAATGTCGCGCGCGTGCGCAGCATCTACCGATCCGTTTACGGAACGGGACCGCAGGCGCGCGAAGGGCGCGGCGTCAATTTCTACAATCTCATTCGTGAGAACGGCGCGTGGAAAATCATGTCGATCATCTGGGATAATGAGCGGCCGGGCCTCAAGCTCGGCGGCGTTTCATGAGTGACATCCTGACGCCGCAAGGACGGTTCAAGGCCGGCGCAGGTCCCTCGCGCTGGCGGCCGCGCCTGGTGGCGACGCTTGACGTCATCGCCGCCGCCGCGCCGGCGTTTGAGGATGAGTGGTGGATCATCGGCAGCGCCGCCGCGGCGCTCTCCGGCGCTGAAATCCTCGATGTGCGCGATGTTGACGTTCTTCTCAGCGATCGCGACGCGCAGGCGCTTTTGAAAGCATGGTCGGCGTCTCCCGCATCGCCGGCGGCGGCGAGCGCACAGTTTCGATCCGCCGTCTTCGCCCGCTTTGAACAGGCGCCGCTCGCAATCGAAGCGTTCGGCGGATTTCAGATGAAAGTGCGGGGCGCATGGCGCGACGTCAGGCCGTTGACGCGCATTGCGCAGGGCGGCGTGTTCACGCCCTCGGTCGCCGAGCAGATCGTTTTGCTGGAAGCAATGGGCCGGGAAAAGGATTGCGCGCGGATCGATGCGCTGCGTGCGCGGCTTTGACAGGCGGGGCGTCCTCGGCTAAAGGCCTTCGCATATAGAGGAAAACATGTCCGGGATTGTGAGCATCTGAACGACGTCGTCGCCTTGCGCCAAGGAAGCGCAGGGCTGTTTCCGTTCAGATCCGGACTATTCCATGAACATCTCGAAAGCGGAGCAGAGAACGCTCCATGCGCTCGCTCAGGGCGGCGCGATCGTTGTTGAAAAAGACGAGCGCGGAAAAATCATCGCTGTCAGTTGCGTGACGCGGGAAGGTTGGACGCTCGCCGACTGCACGCCGCCAATCTTCGCGCGCTTGAAGAAACGCGGCTTCATCGCGTCGTCGAAAAGCGCGCCCTATCGCATCACCTATGCGGGCCGTGTCGCGGTGCGCCCGCAACTCGACAATCGATAGCGCAGGCATCCAAGGGGCGCCGATCAGATCGTCCTTCCGACGTGTTAGGCGCTGGTGTCGATATGGGCGCCGCTTTCGGGCGGCGGCGCCTCGCCTGTCGAGACGATCACCATCGCGGCGCGCAGCACGCGGTCGCCGATCATGAAACCGACCTGCGCGGTCTGGGCGACATGGCCGGCGGGAACGCCGGGCGCCGGCGCCTGCGCGACCGCCTGGTGAAGATTGGGGTCGAATTTTTCGCCCTTGGGATCGACTTTTTTGACGCCGTGGCGCTCAAGCGCGGCGGCGAGCGCGCGCTCGGTCATTTTGACGCCGGTGACGAAACCGGAGATCGCCTCGGCGTTCGTTTCCGCGTCGTCGCCGGGCGCGCTGTCGAGCGCGCGTTCGAACGTGTCGGCGACGTTGAGGAGGTCGCGGGCGAAGGACGCGATGGCGTAGCGGCTTGCATCCGCTTTTTCCCGATCGCTCCGGCGGCGGGTGTTTTCAAGCTCGGCGGCGAGCCGAAGAATGCGATCGTTGAGCGTGGCGACTTCCGCTTCCAGCGTCGCGGTCCGGTCATCGGGATCGCCCGCGTCGGCCGCGGGCGCTTTCGTTTCCCGGGGTTTTTCCTCCGCCTCGGCGCTCTGGCCGTCATTTGGGGGATAATTGTCGCTCGTCATGCCGCTTTCCGTCGACTGGATCGGGGGTTCGCTCGCCATGTAGACGCCGGGGGCGGCCGTTTCAACCGGCGCGGCTTTCGGCGGGCGGCGGCTATTTGATGCGCCGGGAAAGAGATTCCGCGGCGTATTCGACGATCGGGATGACGCGTGCGTAATTGAGACGCGTCGGGCCGATGACGCCGAGCACGCCGACGATGTTGCGGTTGGCGTCGCGATAGGGCGCGGCGACGACGGATGAGCCAGACAGGGAAAACAGGCGGTTTTCCGAGCCGATGAAGATTTTGACGCCCTCCGCCTCTTTCGCGGCGTTGAGGACGTCGATGACGTCGCGTTTTTTCTCAAGGTCGTCGAACAGCATGCGCACGCGTTCAAGGTCCTGCGCGGCGGCTTCCTCAAGCAGCCGGCCGCGCCCGCGTACGATGAGCGAGCTTCTGTCGCCGCTGGACACTTCCGCGACGCCTTCCCTGACGAGGCGCGCAGTCAGTTCATCGAGCATCGCCTCATTCGTCTCGACTTCTTTCAGTATCTGATCGCGCGTTTCGCTGATCGTCCGTCCACGGAGGCGTGCGGAAAGATAATTGCCCGCCGCGGCGAGGCTCGAAACGGGAAGTCCCGCCGGCGTTCCCATGACGCGGTTTTCAACCCGGCCGTCTTCGAAGACGAGAACGACAAGCGCCTGTCCGGGGCTGGTCGCGACGAATTCGATGTGGCGGAGCGGGGCTTCGGCTTTCGGCGCGACGACAAGGCTGGCGCTGCGCGTCAGGCCGGAAAGTTTCGCCGCCGCCTGTTCGAGGACCGTTCCGGCGCCGTCTTCTTCTCCCGCGACATCGAACGCGCGGCGTTCGTCTTCGGAAAGATCGCCAAGCTGCAACAGGCTGTCGACAAAGAGGCGCAGGCCGAATTCGGTCGGAAGGCGCCCCGCCGAGACATGCGGCGCATGGAGGAGGCCGAGATCGGTGAGGTCCGCCATAACGTTGCGGATCGTCGCCGCCGAAACGGCGATGCGCCGGTCATGGGCGAGCGTGCGCGACCCGACCGGCTCCCCGGATTGCAAATAGGCTTCGACAATCTGCCGGAAAATCTCGCGCGCCCGCTGGTCGATCTCGTTAAGAACGCTCATGGCGAGAAGATAGGATCAGTCGGCCCTTGACGCCAATCGGGGACGCCAATCCGCTACGCAAATCCGGCGCGTCAGGGTTCGAGTATCACGGGCGCAGCGGTGAAGGACCGCCCAGCCAGCATACGCGCGCGTTCTGCCGGGTCGGCGAGGAACGCTTCCAGCTCGCGCCGCGCCGCTTCGCGGCCGAGTTGCTCGCCGGCGTTCGCGCGGGCGCGCGAAACGACAAGGATCTGACGCTGATAGGCGCTCGCCGCGCCGTCGTCCCGCCCATTCGCTTGCGCATTCAGCGCGGGCGTGTGCTGGCCGAGATCGACGCCGAAAACGATCGTCGATCCGCATTCTTCATGACGCGACAGCCAGTCGGCGGCCTGCGTCATCGCCTTCCTTGCGCGCAGGCGCGCGCGGGTTTCATTTCGCGCCGGCGGACCTTCTTCCGACGCCGACCCGGTGACCGCGACCCATGCTTTTCCGCAAAGAAGCCGCGCGTTCTCGCTTTCATTCGTCAACGGTTCCGGCGCGGCGTTCCAAAGGGCGCCGCCGTTCTCGCGCGGCATCGGGTATTTGTAGCGCCACTGATAGGCGGCCGCGTCCGTCGCGGGCGCAGGAAGGGGTTCGATCTCAATCGCGGCGGCGGGCGCCGGCGCTGGTTCCGAGTCAGGTTCCGCAATCGGCTCCGTCACAACGGGTTCGGGTTCAACGGCGACAGCGACCGGCGCCTCGTCTTCAACGACGCCCGCGCAGCGCAGCGCGAACCAGGCGAGGCCGAGCGCAATCGCGATCAGGACAAGCGGCGCGGCTTTTGGAAATCCGCGCCGGCGAAAGCGCGGATCGTCTTCTTCCTCGGGCGCGATGAAGGCGAGGAAAGCGGCGAGGATGCCGAGCGCGCCCGCGATGAACGCGCCCCAGGCCGCGGCGAAACAGACAAGCGAAAACGGCGTCCGTTCAAGCGAAAGCAGGGGCAGGAGATCGTGCGGGCGGCCGCCGGCGAAACTCGTCGCGATGAAAAGCCCGGCGCCGAACAGAACCGCGGCGATAAGTCCCGCTAGCAACGCGCGAACCGGCGTCATCTTCCGTTCCCCGCCCCAAAACCCGCGCAATGGTTAACGACGGCAGGGGCGATTGCAAGGGCGCTCTCTCGACATCCCGCGCCGCGCCGTCTAGGCCAGCCCCCGTCACGAAAAGCAGGAGTTCGCCATGCGCCCGTCAGGCCGCAGCTTCAATGAAATGCGCGCCGTCAGCCTGGAAGCGGGCGTTGCAAAGCACGCCGAGGGTTCTTGCCTCGTCAAATTCGGCGACACCCATGTGCTCGTGACGGCGACCTGGGACGAGATGACCCCGCCCTGGCTGCGCGGGCAGGGGCGCGGCTGGGTGACCGCTGAATACGGCATGCTGCCCCGCTCGACCAATGAACGCATGAAGCGCGAGGCGAAGGCGGGCCAATCGGGGCGCACCCAGGAAATCCAGCGCCTCATCGGCCGCGCGCTCCGGGCCGTTGTCGATCTGAAAGCGCTGGGGGAGCGGCAGATCCTCATCGACTGCGACGTGCTGCAGGCTGACGGCGGCACGCGGACGGCGTCGATCACCGGCGCTTGGGTGGCGCTGAAGCAGTGCCTCAACTGGGCGACGTCGAACGGGATCATCAAGAAGGACCCTTTGGTCGACACGGTCGCCGCGATTTCATGCGGCATCGTCAATGGAGCGCCGGCTCTCGACCTTGATTACGCTGAGGATTCAACCGCCGGCACCGACGCCAATTTCGTCATCACCGGCAAAGGCGGCCTCGTCGAGGTGCAGGGAACGGCGGAAGGCGCGCCCTTTTCCGACGAGCAATTCCTCGCCCTCCTCGCCATGGCGCGCGCCGGCTGCACGGACCTCGCCCGAATGCAGCAGGAAGCGCTTTAGGCGCCGTCTACTGCGTAAGGCTTTTTAAAATTTATATCGTTTCGGCTGCGGAAATAGTAAATTCCGTCGATGGCGGCGCCTTGAACCCTGCCGATCGCACCCAATATCTGCAAAAATTCGAATATATGAAGATACGAATATAAGCGCCCCGAAAGGCCATACCGATGCCGAGCCGCAATCTGCTCGCCCGCGAGCTCTCTGTCATGCTGAAGACCATCGCTCATCCGGACCGTATCCGGATCATCGAGGAGTTGAAGCCGGGCGCGCTCGACGTGTCGGCGCTGTCCGCCCGTCTCGGCGTCACCACCACCCGCATCTCCCAGCACCTCGCGCTCCTCAAATCGCACCGGCTCGTTGAGGAAAGACGCGACGGGCGCCACCATTTTTACAGCCTCGCCGATCAGGAACTCGCCGAATGGATTCTCGGGGGCGTGCCGTTCATCCAGCGACGCGTCGCGAATGACATCGCCGCCCAGGAATATATCGCGACGGCCGATCGCCTTTGGCGCGAAAACAATTCGGAAACCGCAAACTGAGCAGCAACGCAGGAGAAAGACGTGGACAAGATCGCCGCCGGCGTCGTCAAATTTCAGCAAGAGGCGTTTGAGGAACGGCGCGACCTATTCACCAAGCTCGCGGACGGCCAGTCGCCCGAAGCGCTCTTCATCACCTGTTCGGACAGCCGCATCGATCCGAACCTTCTGACGCAGACGCAGCCGGGCGAGTTATTCATCTGTCGCAACGCCGGCAACATCGTGCCGCCGCACACCAACACCACCGGCGCCATGACGGCCTCCATCGAATTCGCGGTCGGCGCGCTGAAGGTGCCTCATATCGTCGTGTGCGGACATTCCGAATGCGGTGCAATGAAAGGCGCGATGAGCCCCGAAGGTCTTGAAGATTTTCCGCATGTCAAGGAATGGCTCGGCTATGCGCGCGCCGCCGCCCTGGTGACGAAACGCAAGGGCGTCGCGTTAAGCGATAAAGACAAGCTCGACATGCTGATCCGTGAAAACGTCCTGTTGCAGCTCGCGCATCTGAAGACGCATCCTTACGTGGCGCTGCAACTCTCCTCCGGCGAAACCGAACTGCACGGCTGGGTCTACGATATCCGGTCCGGCGAGGTTCTCGCCTTCGATGAGCGCGCCAATGCGTTCATTCCGGTCGCCGACCATTACAAGCAGCCGGTCGGCGCCGCCCTGCACGCCCACCACGCCAAGCCCGCCTGACCGGTCGGGCGATACGGAACCAGAAACGGAGAATTCGATGAGCTCTGCGCCGACGCAGAACCCGCAGCCGCGCAATTTGCTGAACGGCTGGTTTGATTTTGGACATCTACGCGGCGACCTGCTCGGCGGCGTGACCGCCGGCATTGTCGCGCTGCCGCTGGCGCTCGCGTTCGGCGAAGCGTCCGGCGCCGGGCCGATCGCCGGCCTGTGGGGGGCGATTTTCGTCGGCTTTTTCGCCGCGCTTTTCGGCGGCACGGGCGCGCAGGTGTCGGGCCCGACGGGTCCGATGGTTGTCGTTCTGGCCGGCGTTTTCGCATCGCTTTCGGGCGATCCGCGCCTCGTCTTCGCCGCCGTTTTTCTCGCCGGCCTTTTGCAGATCCTGATGGGCGTCTTCAGGCTCGGGGATTACATCCGGCTTGTTCCGTACCCGGTCGTTTCGGGATTCATGAGCGGCATCGGCGTCATCATCATCGCCTTGCAGGTCTCGCGGCTGTTCGGTCATGAACCGGACGGCGGCGGCACCATCCCGGCGCTCACCGCCATTCCGGGCTCGATCGCCGATCCCGTTCTTCCCGCGCTCCTCGCCGGGGCGCTGGCGCTTGCGACGGTGTTTTTGTGGCCGAAGAAATGGGGAAAGATCGTTCCCGGCCCGCTCGCCGCGCTGATCATCGGCACCTTCGCCAGTCTCATGGTTCCCGGCGCGCCGATCATCGGCGACATTCCGACCGGTTTCCCGTCTTTCGTGCCGCCGGCTTTCAATCACGAAACGCTGCCTGTCGTCCTTGAAGCGGCGATCATTCTTGCGGTCCTCGGCGCGATCGACAGTCTGTTGACCTCGCTCGTCGCGGACAACATGACCGGCACGCGCCACAAATCGAATATCGAACTTGTCGGGCAGGGCGTCGGCAACACCATTGCCGGCCTTTTCGGCGCCATCCCGGGCGCCGGCGCGACGATGCGCACAGTCGTCAACATCCGCTCCGGCGGCGTCACGCGCCTTTCCGGCATGACGCACGCGCTTGTCCTGCTTGCGGTCGTTATTTCCCTTGCGCCGCTGGCTGAAAAAATTCCGCATGCGGTGCTCGCGGGCATTCTCGTCAAGGTCGGTTACGACATCATCGACTGGAGCTATCTGCGCCGTGCGCATAAAGGGCCGCGCTGGGATCTTGCGCTGATGGCGCTCGTTCTCGGCCTCACCGTCTTTGTCGACCTGATTACGGCGGTCGCTGTCGGCGTCGTTCTCGCCTCGCTCGCCTTCGTCAAGCAGATCGCCGACATCCAGATCAACGCCCTGCGCGACAGCAAGACCGCCGGCTTCTCGGCGGAGGAGCGCGCGATCCTCGACCATGCGAACGGCGCCGTCGCGCTCTTCGATTTTGCGGGCGGGCCGTTGAGCTTCGGCGCCGCAGCCGATCTCGGCCATCACATCCGGGAAAAGGCGAAAGACGGCATGGCGTCCATCGTTCTTGATTTCAGCCGTGTGCCGACGATCGACCTTTCCGCCGCCCGCGCCATCGACACGATCGCGCTCGATGCGCGCCAGGCCGGCCGCAGGGTGCTCGTCACCGGGATGAACGAGAAGGTGGCGGCGAGCCTTGAAGCGCTGGGCGCCGACGCGCATCTGCCGCCGCCGGGCGATCATTTCCCGAGCCGCATCGCGGCGCTTCGGGACGCCGCCGGCGTTAAAGGCGGCGAGGCGATCCCTGACGGGCCTCAACCGACGGGTCCCCAGGTCGCCGGCGCGTGGTTCCGGCTCAAAGCCTGACCACGACGACAATCAAAGGCGCGCCCGGAGCGATCCGGACGCGCTTTTTGCGTGAGCGGCCCTCATTGTCCGCACGCCTCGGTCAGGCCATGATTTGCGGACCGCAATGTTGAAGGCCAATGACCGTCGCGCAGGAAAGAGACCCGTCGGACGCAGAAGCGCTGGCGCGCGGCAAGCACATGGTCGACGTCCTGATCGAGGAGCGCGCCAGAAAGCTCGTCAGCTCCCGGCGGTGGCCGCTATATCGCGCGGTCCTTTACCCGCTCCTTAAAGAGCCGGCGGCAAAGCGGATGGCCGATGCCATCGCCGGTATGTCCGGCGGCGCGGCGATGGATTTCGTAAGCGGCATTCTCGATCTCGACGTTGTCGTCTCGGGCCTTGATCATGTCCCGGCGAATGGACGCATCCTGATCGCCTCGATCCACCCGACCGGCATCGCCGACGGCGTCGCCATGTACGACGCCTTGAAAGAACGGCGCCCTGATCTCGTATTCTTCGCCAACCGCGACGCCATCCGCGTCGCGCCGCGCCTTGCTGAAGTCGTCATCCCGGTCGAATGGGTGATTGAAAAGCGCACGCGCCAGCGCAGCCGGGAAACGCTTGTCGAAGCGAAAAGGGCGTTTACGGACGAACGTTGCGTCGTTCTCTTCCCCTCCGGCCGGCTCGCTTTCATGGACGAGGACAAAAACCTCGTCGAGCGGGAATGGCTGACCTCGGTCGCGATCTTCGCGCGCAAATATGACTGCGCGATCGTCCCGGCGCATATCACGGCGCGAAATTCCTGGCTTTATTACTGGTTCTGGAAACTTAACACGGAACTGCGCGACATCACCTTGTTCAATGAATTGCTGAACAAGCGCGGCAAGCGCTTCGCGATCCGCTTCGGGCCGCCGATCCCCGCGCGCGATCTCGACGGCGATCCGGTCGCGGTGACGAATGCGCTCCGCGAGCACGCGGCGCATGACGTGCCGGCGGGAAAGCCCTGGACGCCGCTCGCCGCGCGCTGATCCGTCGATGATCTAGGAAGCGTTGAAAGGCTGGCGCTGACGATCGCGGTGATAAGTCAGCTCAAGGAACACATCTTCAAGATCAGCCTCGACCGTCGTCAGGTCCTTGATCCTGACGCCCGCTTCCTGAAGTCGGTCGATGATCGAGGAAACCTCGCAGCTGCTTGGCTGATAGGGAATGGCGATCTTGCCGTCGGCCTTTAGATCCGCCGTATAGGGATGAAGCGAGGGAGGCGCCGCGAGTGGGTCCGCAGGCGTCACCAGCAGCATTTTCGAATCGAGGGACGAAACGAGCTTTTCCGTCGGTTCGCAGGCGACAACTTCTCCTTGATGGATGATCGCGATCGTGTCGCAAAGCTCTTGCGCTTCCTCAAGGTAATGCGTCGTCAGAACGATCGTCACGCCCTGCGCATGAAGCTTCAAGACGTAGTCCCAAAGCTGTTTCCTGAGTTCGATGTCGACGCCCGCCGTCGGCTCGTCGAGAATGAGGATCGGCGGCGCGTGCACCATCGCCTTGGCGACCAGCAGGCGTCGTTTCATGCCGCCCGACAGCATGCGGACATAAGCGTTAGCCTTGTCTTCAAGGCCGAGCGCGGAAAGGATTTCCATCGTGCGGCGTTCCGATTTCGGCACGCCGAACAACCCCGCCTGGATGTCGAGCGCCTCCTTCGGGGTGAAGAAGACGTCCATGTTGATTTCCTGCGGCACGACGCCGATCGACGCGCGCGCCTGGCGCGGGTTCCTGTCGATGTCGAAACCCCAGACGCTCGCCGCGCCGCCGGTCTTGGTGACAAGCCCTGCAAGGATGTTGATGAAGGTCGATTTCCCGGCGCCGTTGGGGCCGAGCAGGCCGAAGATCGAGCCGACAGGCACGTCGAGATCGACGCCTTTCAGCGCCTCCTTCGCGGGGGCCTTTTTGGTGGCGGCGTAGGTTTTACGAAGACCGCGCGCCGAAATGGCGGCGTTGGCGTTGGGCATCGCTGGAAACCGGCTGACGGCGCGGAATGAATACCACGCCGCCGTAATGAGAGGTCAACCGCCAGGCGCCGCAGTTTTTCTGACGCTTGACGAAGCGGGGCGCGAAACGGCATGGAGCGGAGAGCGCCGCAAGTCCGAAGAGAGCCTCGAGAAAGTCATGACCGACCAGAAGCGAAAAGCGCCGGAGCCGGAAGTCGTTTATGTCGACAAGACGCGCGTCGCCTGCGACGGCGGCGGCGCGCTCGGCCATCCGCGCGTGTGGTATTCGCTCGACGACGGCGAGGCCGAATGCGGCTATTGCGACCGCAAGTTCGTCTACGATCCGGAAAAGGCGAAAGCCTCGTCAGCCGCCTGATCGCGCAAGTTTGATCAGGTCCTTCGCTTTCGGCGGCGCCGATTGCAGGATGGCGGCCCGGAAAATCCTTCCCATGAACCGCGCAAGGATGATCGCGAAAGCGAGCATCAGCGAGGTTGCGCCGATGATCTCGCCGATCGGCGGATCGGCCGCGACGCGCATCATCACCGCATAGGGGGTGTAGATCGGGATCCAGGTCAGGATCGAGGCGACCAGCCCGTTCGGGTTCTGAAAGACCATCACCATCAACGGCAGCGGCGCGAAGACGAGCAGCATGACGGGGCCCATATAGCTCTGCGCGTCCTGAAGGGAATTTGAAACCGCGCCGATGGCGAGGAAGATCATCGCGAAGATCGCATAGGCGCAGAGGAAATAGAAAAGATAGATCGGCAGGAACCACGAATTGAAGAGAACGCCGATCAGGTCGCGCATCGTTTCATCGCCGCCGCCTGACAGCGCGAGCGCAAGCCCGCCAAGCGCGAAGACGGTCGGCATGGTGAGACCGACGGCGGCGATGCCGATCAGCTTTCCAAGCATCAGTTCGTTCGCAGTGACGGAGGACAGAAGGATCTCGACGATCTTGTTCGACCGCTCCTCGATCGTGTTGGTGAGGAGAAGATTGCCGACGCCGAAAATGACGACGAGCAACATATAGGTCATCGCTGCGGGAATGAATGCGGAACGCAGACGATCGACCGCATTGAGCGCGCCGCCGTCCTCGATCTTGTCGGGGCGATAGGCTTCCATCGGCGCATCGACATCGGCGAGCGCGTCGAGCTGAGCGGGCGTCAGGCCGAAACTTTGCGACATCGTGCGGCGCGCAGTTGAGGAAAGCGCCCGCGACACCGCGATTTCAAGTGCGGGGTCGGTGAGGTTGTTGCTCCAATATTGCGCCTCAGCGCCTTCATCGCCGCCCGTATAGCCCTTCGGGATCAGCACCGCGGCGAAGAGCCCGCTCGATGATCCGGGAAAGTTCTTCTCCCCGAGCAAATAGGGCCGAAGCGTTTCCGCAGCGTCTTCGATGGAAGCGTCGTCGCCGACGAGTCCGGCGAGGTCGAGACGTTCGAACTGGCGCTTCGGGCCGACGAATGCGGGCGTGCCGCTCTTGAGATAGAGGCTGACGGCCGCGCGCGCCGCTTCGACGCCGCCGGCTGCAATAAAAGCTTCCTGCCGCGCGCGCGTCACCGCGGCGGGTGCGAATGGCGCGGGAAGGTCTTCAAGGCTGATTTTTGTCTTGTCGACGGCGAGGGAGATATAGGCGTCCCACGCCGCGATGACGGCCGCGCCGTGACGTTCGGCGATTTCGCGATCGATCGCATCGGCGTAACCGCCGGCCTCGTCGACGACGACGAAATGCCTGAGCGGGCGCGACGTTTCGATAAATGTCATCGCTGCGCCGCCAATGCCGATCAGCAGCGGAAAACTGATCAGGAAGATCAGAAAGCCGCGCGAGAGGACATATTGCTTGTATTCGCGCCAGGCGATGAGGAAGACAGGTCTCACGCCGCTTCTCCCGTTTCGATCGCGCCGCTCGTCTCGCCGCGTGTCTCGCCATCGGCGCCGACAAGGTCGACGAAAATGTCATGCAGCGAGGCGTTGGTGTTTTCGAAGCGCGACAAATGCATGCCGGCGTCGAAAGCGGCGCGCAGAACGACATTCGCATCTACGCCGCGCGCAAGCTCGACCGCATAGCCGGGATCTTCGCCGGCGCGGGTTTGAAGGGCGTCGATCCGGACGACGCCCGGCGCGCGCCTCAGCCCGTCCGCAGGGTCGCGGGTCCTGACGATGAGCTTTGGAGGAAATTTCGCGCGTGCTTCATCGAGCGTTCCTTCAAAACGCTTGTTGCCCTTGGCGAGGATGAGGAAGCGATCGCAGAGCCGTTCTGCGTGCTGCATCGTATGGGTTGAAAAAATGATTGTGCGCCCCTCATCGCGCAGATCGGCGATCAGCTTTTCAAGCGTCGCCTGATTGATCGGATCAAGACCGGTGAAAGGCTCGTCGAGGATTAGAAACTCCGGATCGTGCGCGATCGTCGCGAGAAGCTGGACCTTCTGCGCCATGCCTTTTGAGAGCGACTCGTTTTTCGCCCGCGCGAACTCGCCGAGCCCGAATTCCTCCAGCAGTTTCTGTGCGCGATCTCGCGCCTCTTTCCCGGGAACGCCGCGCAGCTTTGCAAAATAGGCGATCGTCTCGGCCGCCTTCATCTTGCGGTAAAGTCCGCGCTCTTCCGGCAGATAGCCGATGCGGCGGCGAACCGGGATCGCCGACGCCGACCCGAGAACCTCGATCCGGCCGGATGTCGGCGGGATGATGTCGAGGATCATCCGCAGGGTCGTCGTCTTGCCGGCGCCGTTGGGGCCGAGGAAGCCGAAGATCTCGCCCTTGTTGACGGTGAAAGAGAGATCGTCGACGGCATCGAAGGCGCCGAAGCGTTTGACGACGTTTTGCAGAATCAGCGGCTGCACCGAACCCCCGGTTTTTCCATTCATTCGCGGGACGATGCGACAGCGCGCTTTAACAATTCGTTCATTTTGACAGATCGAGCCGCATCAGCGGGCGATCATCGCGGCGCCGCGCGATCTCCCGGAAGCCGGCTCTTGCAAACATGGACGCGACGCCGTGAAAGATCGAGACGGGATTGGCTTTTTCGCCGGCCTCGACGGGACGTGTCTCTACCGGACAGGCCTCGAGCGCGCGGGCTTTTTTCCGGCGCGCATAATCGACGGCCCCGGCGAGGAGCGCGGTCGCGACGCCCGTCCCGCGATGGGCGCGCGGCACGACGAAACAGGTGACGCCCCAGACCGCGGGATCATCAGCGTCGGCCGTATCGAGCGGGGCGGAAAGGCGCCGCGCGCCGTTCCAGTTCTGGGTTGCGCCGCGCGGACCGACCTGCGTCCAGCCGACAGGCTCGCCGCCGCGATAGGCGATGATCCCCGGCGGCGGTCCTTTTTCGACGATTGCGCGCATGCGATTTTTCAGCCTCTTGCGCGCGGGTCCCGCAAAATCGGCGCGCGGCGCGCGCCAATACATGCACCAGCAGCCGCAATAGCCGCCGTTCGGTCCCATCACGGCGCAGAAATCATCCCAGCGGCCGGGCGTCAGCGGCTTGCAGACGATCGCCGGGCTTTTCGCCATCGCCTCACCAGCTCCCGGTATTCGCCATCGACGCCCAGGGTTCGGCGGGCGCAAGCGCGGCGCCCTTTTGCAGAAGCTCGATTGAAATGCCGTCGGGCGAGCGGATAAAGGCCATGTGACCGTCGCGGGGCGGACGATTGATGACGACGCCTGCATGCATCAACTTTTCGCAGATCGCATAAATGTCGTCGACGCGATAGGCGAGGTGGCCGAAATTGCGCCCGCCCGCATAATCTTCCTTGTCCCAATTATAGGTCAGCTCGACGAGCGGCGCCTTCTTGTCGCGCGCCGCCGCAGCGTCGCCAGGCGCGGCGAGGAAGACGAGCGTAAAGCGGCCCTGTTCGCTTTCATGCCGGGCGATCTCAACAAGACCCAGCTTGTCGCAATAGAAGGCGAGCGATTCATCAAGGTCACTGACGCGCACCATCGTGTGAAGATATTCCATCGTCAGCCTTTCGATTTTTCCTTGTCGATTTCATCGCGCAGATAGCCGGGGCGGTTCTTGTGGTAATGCCGCATGGCGACATAGATGATGCCGAGCCAGATGAAGAGCAGGCCGAAGTAATAATAGAATTTGACGACGTCCTGAACATAGTAGAGCGCAATCGTTTCGCCTTCATCGCGCGAAACGCCGGCGATCGATCCCTCGATCGGCACCGAGCGCGCGAGCGCCTGCGCGTCGGCTGACATGCCGAGCGAGTCGAGCGTCCAGGCGATCCCTGCAAGCATGCCGAGCGTCAGGGGAAGCGAGGCGACGAAGGCCGCGGCGATGGCGAGCGCATATTTCGGAAAGCGCGGATAATGCGTGCGGCGATAGGCGGCGCGAAAGCGTTCTTCGCTAAGGCCCGCGATAAGGTCCGGATCTGCGGCTTCAAGGCGTTCGCGTTCGTAAACGGCGCCTTCCGCAATCTCGGCTTCGATCTTTTGCGACCAGCGCTGGAAGAGAAGCGCGGCGACGCCGACAAGACCGGCAAGGATCAGGAACTGTTGGATCATCGCGCTCAGGCTCCGGCGCGGCCTGTCGCGCGCGCGAGCGCTTCCCTGAGCGCTTCGCCGAAGGAGACGCGCTCGTCAGGCGACAGGAAGGAGCCGAGAACGAGCGAGCGGCCCTTCGACATCACACGTACGCGCGCTTCATGCGCGCCGGGATTGTCGATGACGATGCGCGCCCAGAATGGCTCGATCCGCCAGCGCGATTCATGGCCCGACGGAAGAACGCGCGAGACGAGCATGTCGCCGTCGGCGATCCTCACCCGTTCATGCAGCCGGCCCTGCCGGTATGAAAGGCGGAAGGCGAGCCAGACCAGAAAGACGTCGAGGCCGCAAAAGCCGATCACCGGCCAGGCGCCGATGGCGTAGAAATAAAGGCCGAAAAAGAAATTGGACGCGATGACAATCGACATCACGGCGATGAAGCCGCGATTGGGCAGCGACCGGTTGGGAAAGAGCACCGCATCGAAGTCGGCCTTTCCGCCTGTCGGCTGCGGCGGCGGGCCGAGCGCGCGCCCTTTTTCCGCGGGGGGCATGTCTTCATAAGACGGGGGACGGGTCATGGCGCGATGATAGCGTCCCGGCCTGCATCCGTCACCTTGCCGGTCTGTCGCGGGCGGCATCTTCGCATCGCGGTTTGACTTCCCGCGTGTCGCGGCGGCATGGTCCGCCCGCTTCGACGGACGGACGGAACGCATGGCGAAAATGACGCGCGCCGCGGCGGCGGAACTCTACAAGCGGCTCGCCGCACATGCGCCGCATCCTGAAACGGAGCTTCATTACAAGAATGACTTCACGCTCCTCGTCGCCGTCGTTCTTTCCGCGCAGGCGACGGATGTCGGCGTCAACAAGGCGACGCCCGCCCTCTTCAAGGTTGCGGACACGCCGGCGAAGATGGCCGCGCTCGGCGAGGAAAAACTCGGCGACTACATCAAGACGATCGGCCTCTGGCGCGCCAAGGCGAAAAACGTCATCGCGCTTTCAAAGAAACTGATCGCCGATCATGCCGGGGAAGTGCCGGCCGACCGCGATGCGCTTGAGGAATTGCCGGGCGTCGGGCGCAAGACCGCCAATGTCGTCTGTAATGTCGCTTTCGGCCAGCCGACGATTGCGGTCGACACGCATATTTTCCGCGTTTCGAACCGCACCGGGCTTGCGCCTGGCAAGACGCCGCGCGCGGTCGAGGACGGTCTCGAAAAGGTCACGCCCGCCGACTATCTTCATGGCGCGCATCACTGGCTGATCCTGCATGGCCGCTATGTCTGCAAGGCGAGAAAACCCGAATGCTGGCGCTGTGCGATTTCCGATCTCTGCGCTTTCAGGCCGAAGACCCCCGCGCCGAATGATGTCGCGCCGGATGAGGCTGCGCCTGCGCGCCGGCCGGTGAAGAAAAAAACTGTCAAAAGACTTGCCTCGACGCCGAAATTGCGCGCATCACCGTCGCGAAAGAAGGCTAAAAAGAAATGACCGACCGCGACCGCCTCATCATCGCGCTTGATCTTCCGACGACGGACGAAGCGAACCGGCTTGTCTCGCGCCTCGGCGAAGACGGAACCTTTTACAAGATCGGCTATCAGCTGATGCCGATCGGCGGGCTCGATCTTGCCACGGCGC
>JAGRED010000096.1 GCA_020446725.1 Parvularculaceae bacterium
CCGTCCTCACTGTCGGGCAGAAAGAGATTCCACAATCCCGCGGCGCGCGCTTTCGGCTTCAGCTCCTCGATGACCGGTTGAACGCGCCACGGCCCGCCAATCTCGGACTCACGATAATACCGATGCTCATTGGGATAAATGTGGTTCGCCATGAAGTCGGAGATCCTTGCTTCAAGGGCGCGCGTCTTTTCGGATTTACCGTCGTGCATCATGGGACTCCTTAATATTTCAGCCGGCGAAGATCGGCGCGATCGGGATCGAGATCAATGACGACTTTTCCGGATGCGCCGCGCGCTTCCACGAGATCGTAGGCGTCGTCAGCCGTCTCCCATGAAAAGCGGCGCGGATCGACAAGCGCGCGCAGAGCGCCGGCATCGGCGATCCTTGCGACCTCGGTGAGCATTCGGTGATGCTCCGCGCGGCCCTCGCCGGTCAGCATTGGCAGAATCATGAAGACGAAGTGCAGCGTCAAACCTTTTCGCGACGCCATCTGCAAATTCTGCCCTGCGCGACCGCTGATGGCGATCACATGCCCGCCGTTCTTCACCGCCGCAACGGCGGGTTCAATCGAATCCTGTCCTGCGGCGTCAAAAACAATATCGTAGCCGGAGGTGTCAAAATCGTGATGCCCGATAACCGCGTCAGCGCCGAGCGCAGCGGCGATGCCAGCTTTCGCTTCTTGCGCCGTCGCGGTGACGTGCGCGCCGTGATGCTTGCCAAGCTGCACGGCGACATGGCCGACGCCGCCGGCGCCGCCGAGAACGAGAAGCCGCTGACCCGGTTTCAGCACCGCGCGCTCAAGGCCTTCCTTGGCTGTGATAACGACCAAAGGAAGCGCGGCGGCCTCCCGGAATGTCAGGCGCTGCGGCTTCCTCGCCATTAGCCGCACGTCGGCCGCCATCAATTCGGCAAGGCTGCCGCCCGGCATGCCTGCAACGCCGCCGGCGCAGCCATAGACTTCATCGCCCGTTGAAAATGTCGTCACATCGGGCGCGACCTCTTCAACCACGCCGGCGAAGTCCGAACCCAGTATCGCCGGCGGCGACGGTGCGAGCGCGCCGCCATTGCGACGCAGCTTGCAGTCAATAGGGTTTACGCCCGCCGAGACGACGCGCACGAGCGCATGCCCAGCCGAAAGCGCCGGCGTCGGCAGGTCGGCCATTTCAAACTTTGCACCGGCGCCGTAACGGGGAAGGATCAGCGCACGCAACTGCGCCCTCAAATCCTGACCAGCACTTTCGCCTGCGAGCCGCCACGTTCGAGCGTGTCAAATGCGTCGGCGACGTTCTCAAGTGACGCCTCTCCTGTGACGAGCGCGGCAAGGCGCTCCGGCGCGGCGTTGATCATCTTTGTCGACTCCGCGAATTCGTCGGCGTTGTATGCGTAGATGAACCGCGCGGTCAGTTCCTTCTGGACCATGATGGCCGGTTCGAAGGCGTCCGCTTCCATGCAGACGCCGACGACCACGATGAATGCGCCGACAGGAGCATCTTCCGAAATCGAGCGGACGAGCCCCGGCTTGCCGACGCATTCGAAGATGATCGGCCGTTTGCCGTTCTTGCCGCGCATTCGCGCCGCGCTGGCGTCGGACATGCCGATCGGCGAGCCCTGCTTTTCCCACCAGCGTTTCGTTTCGTCCGCAGAGGGGGCGACAACATGGTCGGCGCCCATTTTTTCCGCAAATCGCCGGCGGTTTTCGTCCGGGTCGATCGCCATGATGGGACCGAGTCCGAGATGACGCAGCCGCGCGATGACGAAAAGACCGACCGGGCCGCAACCATAGACGGCGAAAGCGCAATCAGGCCCCGCGGGCGAGGAGGCGACGGCGTGGATGGCGACGGATAGCGGCTCGGCCAGCGCGGCGACGTCCGTCGGCACATGGTCCGGCACCTGAAAAACGACATTCTCGTCGAGCAGCATCGCTTCGGCGAAGGCGCCGTTCATATTGTTGGAATAGCCGAGAAGCTCAATCCCGCCGGCGCCGACAGCGAAGGGGAGCCCGACGACGCGCTCGCCGACCGGCACGCGCTTTTTCGTCTCCGGTCCGTATTCGATGACTTCGCAGCAGAATTCGTGGCCCATCACGACCGGTTTGTCGGGATCCATGAAATCATTGAAGCCGGCGCGATGGAGGAGATTGGCGAGATCGTGCGCGTGATGCCGCGTGTGAAGGTCGCTGCCGCAGATGCCGCAGACGAGCGGCTTGACGAGCATCATGCCGGGACCAGGGGACGGGTCAGGGAGATTCTTTAGCGTGAATTTTCCCTTGTGGAATACCGCCGCCCGCA
>JAGRED010000097.1 GCA_020446725.1 Parvularculaceae bacterium
CACCCGCGCGATCGATCCCGTCACCAGCCTTACGGTTCTGACCGGCGCGCAGCGCAGCAAAGGCCTCGAAATCTCGCTCGCCGGCGCCGTGACCGACCGCTGGGACGTGCTCGCGGGCTATACGCTGCAAAACGCCGAAATCACAAGCGATACGAGATCGGCCGCCGCCGGCGCCGAGGTTCCGCTGGTGCCGAAACACGCATTCGCGCTCTGGAACGCTTACCGGTTCACCGATCACTGGCGGGCGAGCGTCGGCGTCATTCATCAAAGCGACCAGTTCACGTCGATTTCAAACAACGTCGTTCTTCCGGCCTACACCCGGGTCGACGCGGCGATCTACTTCACGCTGAGCGAACGTTTCGAGGCTCAGCTCAATGTCGAGAACCTGCTCGACAAGGATTATTTCCCGACCGCGCATAACGACAACAACATCACGCCGGGAAGTCCGCGCGCATTCCGCGTTTCTCTAACGGGACGTCTTTAAGGCGTCCCCGTCTCCTTCGCCGGCGTCGTCGGCTAGGTTCCGCGTTATACGGAAGAAGGGCCTTGTTCGCCTGCGCCCTCCGGTAGGGGGCGCGTCGGCGGCGCCGGCGAAGGAGACGCTTGTTATCTCTGAAGGGCGCTGCCACTTTGGCGCCGATGAAAGAGCGGCTTGAAAATATTCAGGCGTTGCGCGGCGCGGCGGCGTTGATGGTTCTCGCCGCGCATGTGAAGGAAGCCGAGAGCGATTACGGCGGCGTCGGCGCGCTCCTCCCCCACAATCTTTACATGGGCGTCGTCGGGGTCGATCTGTTTTTCCTGATCAGCGGCTTTGTGATGACGCATGTGGCGCTTTCCGGCGCGCGAAACGTCAAGGCCGGCCGACGCTTTCTCTATAACCGCGCCGCGCGCATCTATCCCGCCTATTGGGCGGCGACGCTTGTCTTGATGGTGCTTTACGCCGGCAAGCTCGCCTTGTTCGACGAGGCGACGCCCTTCCCGAACCCCGTCGCAACCTTCCTGCTGACGCCGTCGCCCTATTACCCGCTGCTTCCGGTCGGTTGGACGCTTGTTCATGAAATGTATTTCTACGCGGTCTTCACGCTGTTCATTTTCTGGAACGGCGTGCGCTTGCCGCTTTTTCTCGCCGTCTGGGCGGGGGTCGTAATCGCCTCACTCGCCCTCGGCGCGTTCGGCGCCAACGCCTGGACGAAAGTCGTCTTCAATCCGCTGACCTTCGAATTCATGGTCGGCGCGCTCATCGCGATCGCGGTGAGAAACGGCGTCGTCAAATTCGCTGCGCCGGCGCTCGTCGCCGGATGCGCCATCTTCGCCGTTCAAACCGTATTTTTCGCGGACAGGCTCTATCCGTCTGTCATGGGTCAATTCGCCTGGCGCGCGGCGATCTTCTCGGCGCCCTTCGCGCTCATCCTTTACGGCGCGGCGGCGCTTGAAAAATCATCCGGCGCGCTTGCGCCGAAATGGCTCCGTGAAGCGGGCGACGCATCCTATTCGCTCTACCTCATCCATGTGCCGGTCTTTCTCGTCG
>JAGRED010000098.1 GCA_020446725.1 Parvularculaceae bacterium
AGGGCAAGGTTCATCTCAAAGGGTTCCGCAAGGGCAAGGCGCCGCTGCCGTTTCTGAAGAAGATGTACGGCAAGGGCATGATGAGCGAGATCCTTCAGGAGATCATCAACGAAACGAGCTACAAGGCTTTCACCGATCGCGACCTGAAGCCCGCGACCGCGCCGCACCCGCATTTCAGCGGCGATTTCGACCAGATCATCGACGGCAAGGCGGACCTCGAATATGAGGTGCACGCGGAAATCCTCCCGACCTTTGAACCGATGTCGGTCGACGGCATGAAGCTGAAGCGCCCGGTCGCCGAGATCGCCGATACGGAAGTCGACGAGCAGGTGAAGAAGATCGCGGACGCCAATCGCGATTATGAGCCGCGCAAGAAATCCGAAAAGGCGAAGGAAGGCGACATGGTCGTCATTGATTTCGTCGGCTCGATTGACGGCGAGGAATTCGCCGGCGGCAAAGGCGAGGACCATTCGGTCGTTCTCGGATCGAACTCGCTGATCAAGGGATTTGAAGAACAACTCATCGGCGCCAAGGCCGATAGCGACGTTGAAGTGAAGGTCGGGTTCCCGGACGATTACGGCTCTGAAAATCTGAACGGCAAGGAAGCTGTCTTCGCCGTCAAGGTGAAGGAAGTGAAGGCGCCGAAAGAGGCGGAGATCGACGACGAATTCGCCAAGAAGCTCGGCCTTGAAGGTCTCGACGATCTGAAGAAGCGCGTGCGCGAGCGCATTGAAGCCGAATACAAGTCGATGTCGCGCAGCCATGTGAAGCGCGCGCTTCTCGACAAGCTCGACGCCGGCCACGATTTCGACCTGCCCAAATCGATGGTTGATGCTGAATTCAACCAGATCTGGGCGCAAGTCGCTAACGCCGAACGCGATGAGGAAGACAAGGACAAGACCGAAGAAGAGATGAAAGAGGAGTACCGCAAGATTGCGGTTCGCCGCGTCCGTCTCGGCCTCGTCCTCGCTGAAATCGGCAAGCGCGCCGATGTTCAGGTTCCTTCGGACCAGCTCCAGCGCGCGGTTCAGGAAGCGGCGCTGCGCGACGCGCAGATTTTCGCCATGCAGGGCCAGAAGGTCTCGCCGCAGGAAGTCCTCAAGCTCTATCAGCAAAACCCGCAGGCGATCGCCCAGATTCGCGCACCGCTGTTCGAAGAGCGCGTGGTCGACTTCATTCTCGAAAAGGCGGAAATTTCCGACAAGAAGGTGTCCAAGGACGACCTGATGAAAGACCCCGAAGGCGACGAATAATCCGTCTGCAATCGAGACAGCGGATCAAGAGCCGCAGCCGGCGCTGCGGCTCTTTGCGTTTCGAGGCGCTCCTTGCTCGCGGCCGGCCCGAAATTCGCTTAAGCGTCAGAGAACCCTATCCGCGGTCTGAAAGTTAATGGACGCATCGCGCACAACGCGAAAATTCATCTTTGTCGCCGGCCTCCACCGGTGCGGCACGACGTTGCTCGCCAACATGCTCGCGGCGCATCCCGACATTTCGGGATTTTCAAGCACCGGCGAAAAGATGGACGAGGGGCAATATCTGCAGTCCGTCTATCCGTCAGCGGGTATGCGCGGCGGCGATGCGGTCGGGCGGCTCGGCTTTGATCCTTTCGCCTATCTCACCGAAAAATCGCGGCTCGCTTCGGATGACAACGCGGATCGACTGTTCGGCGACTGGGCGCGCTATTGGGACCTGTCGAAACCGGCGCTGATCGAAAAGTCGCCGCCGAACATCATCCGCATGCGCTATCTGCAGGCGTCGTTTCCCGACAGTCACTTCATCCTGATCGCGCGCCATCCGGTCGCGGCGTCGGTCGCGACGAAAAAATGGTGCCGCATGAATCCGGTTTCCGGGATCATCGCCAACTGGGCGGTGTGCTACGGACGCGCGCTGAAGGACGCCGCGCGGCTGAAAAGTTTCTCGATCGTGCGTTATGAGGATCTCGTGCGGGACCCTGAGGCTGTGCTGAAGCCGCTGACGGACCGGATCGGCCTTGCCCCGTTGCCGACCGCGCCGGCAGGCGTTCGCGACGATCTCAACCGCAAATATTTCGACGAATGGAACCGGCGTCTGCGCGATCCGCGCGAGAAGGCGATGGCGATGCTCGTCCGGCCGTTCGCCGAGCGGGTTGGGGAAAAATTCGGCTATTCCTTCGATGAGGCGCTCTGACCGCCCGCAGTCAGACCGAAAGGCGTCGCGGCGGTCGTTTCAGGCGCGATCCGATTTCGCCCCGCTTTATCGCGCGCATGACCGAGATTTCAGGAGGCCTTGCCTTTCTCGAAGAATAACCGTCGCTTAAACCGCGCGCTCTAAAGTGATCGCGGGATTGGCGGGCGCAGCCTTTGGAGGGCGGTCTTTCAACCCCATATTAACCGAACCGTTTCACGCCGGCCGGCGCGAGATTTTCCATCCGGGCGAACGGCCCGATCGAGTGAAGAGAGATCCATGAAGGACCCCCACGACATATTCATGAACACGCTGGTGCCGATGGTCGTCGAGCAATCGAGCCGCGGCGAGCGCGCCTATGACATCTATTCGCGTCTCCTGAAGGAGCGGATCATCTTCCTTTCGGGGCCGGTCCACGATGCGGTCTCGACCCTCATCGTCGCCCAGCTTCTGTTCCTTGAGGCGGAGAACCCCAAAAAGGAAATCGCCTTTTACATTAACAGCCCCGGCGGTTCGGTCTCGGCCGGCCTCGCGATGTACGACACGATGAAATACATCCGGCCCGCCGTCTCAACGATGTGCATCGGCATGGCGGCCTCGATGGGATCGCTCCTTCTCACAGCCGGGGAAAAGGGGATGCGCTTTTCGCTCCCGAATTCGCGGGTCATGGTTCACCAGCCGTCAGGCGGGTTCCAGGGCCAAGCGTCGGATATCGAGCGCCACGCCCAGGATATCATCAAGATGAAGCGCCGGCTTAACGAGATTTATGTCGAGCATACCGGCCAACCGTATGAAATTATTGAGAAAACCCTCGACAGGGATCATTTCATGTCGCCCGATGAGGCGGTTGATTTCGGTCTCATCGACAAGGTTCTCGAAAAACGGGCGGCGGCGGACGAGTAGGAACGGGTCGCAGAAGGGTTACCGGGCGGGCGAAAAGTCGGCTTGATTGGCATGTTGCGGTTGTGATCGAATATGGTGAAGGGAACGGCATCGGGCGGACGGGCGGTTTGGCGCAAAATCTGCACCTTTCCGGCATCCGCGCACGGTGTTGCTCCAGGGCAAGGCCTGCGCCAGACCGGGTTCCCGGGACGCCGGGACTCCTCAAGGGAGTAGTATAGCGTGAGCAAGGTGAGCGGAAAAAGCACGGGCGGCGGCGGCGAGGGAAAGAACACCCTCTATTGTTCGTTCTGCGGCAAGAGCCAGCACGAGGTGCGCAAGCTGATTGCGGGACCGACGGTGTTCATCTGCGATGAATGCGTCGAACTCTGCATGGATATCATCCGTGAGGAATCGAAGTCCTCGCTGGTCAAGGCGGGC
>JAGRED010000099.1 GCA_020446725.1 Parvularculaceae bacterium
CCGTCAGTTCGCCGGCAGCAGCCTCGACGGAAACGGCGCCAAGCAGGAGGAACAGGCTAATTCGAAGCAACGGCGCCCTCGCGTCGCGCGATCAGCCGCGCAAGATCTTCACGTTCCGCACAGCCGAAAACGCAAATGTCTTCGAGCCTCGCAAGTTGCCTCTTCGCTTTGCCGACATCGCCAATCTCAAGATAAAGCTCGCCAAGATATTCATTGGCGCCTTTATGATCGGGGTCGATGGCGAGCGCCGCACGGTAATAGTCCTGCGCTTTATCCATCAGCCCAAGTTTTCTGTGCGAATACCCAAGATAGTTGAGGATATCCGGATGCGGGCCGACGATGGCGTCGGCCTTGTTGAGATCTTCAATCGCCTCTTTAAACCGATGTTCATTGATCAGCCGGACCGCGGCCGCATACCGCTCAACACCGGCGTCGCGCGGCGCGAAAAAGAGCGAGGCCTGGTCTTCGTCCGTCGTCTCTTCGTCATTCCCGTCGTTTTCTTCAGGCTCAACCGGCGGCGCCGCCAGCGCTTCGTTGATGCGCGCGATCGCCGTGTCGATTCGCGCCGTATAGGCTTCATCGCAGTCGCCCGCCGCCGCGCATTCCGCCTTCTTCGCTTCGATCGCGACCAGCTGGTCCCGCGCAACCACCGGATCGCCGAGCTCTATCTGAACAAGCGCCAGTCGCTCACGCGCTTCAGTGAAATTCGGCCGCTCCTCAATCGCGGTTTCGAGATAGCGCACGGCGCTTTTCGTTTTACCTCCGCCGATCCGCGCAAGCGCCATGTAGTAATTGGCTTCAGGATGTTTCGGCGCGACGGACAGCACATCGCGAAACTGTTTTTCCGCCTTCTTGTAATCTTTCGCCTGCAGCGCCTCGACGCCGTCGCTAAACGCCTTGGCCGGATCGACCTTGGGACGGCTCGACGAGGAAAGTCCGCTCGCCCCGCCGGAACCCGCCGCCCATACGGGCGCCGCCGCGAACGCCGCGGCGATCGTCAACGCAATGACGCCGATCCTTTTCATGCCCTGTTCTCCGTCAAAATGTTCACTGGTTCCATTATAGGCGTCTTTCCTTGCCCGGTCACCGACCCGGCCGCTCCCCTTCCACGGGGTCGAACCCGAGCGCGCGCATAGCGGCGGCGACGCTGGCGATCGCCGCATCCGCCGTTGAGGCGGTCGACGAGCGCGCGACAATCGTCACGCCCTTCTCATCGCCGTCGATCGGATAGGAGCCGAGCGTGACCCCGTTCAGGGCGGACTGGACGGCGAGAATCTGTTCCGCGATGCGCGATTCGGGAAGGCCGATCGCCGTCACCGCCCGCGCATGGATCAGAACGCCGCGTTCCAGCGCCGTTTCAATAGCGTTGAGCATCCCCTTGAAGATCGAGGGAACGCCGGCCATGACAAAAACATTCTCGATCTTCACGCCCGGCGCGCCTGTGACGGGATTGAGAACAAGCTCGGCGCCGGCCGGCATCAACGCCATGCGGCGCCGCGCCGGCGTCACCTCCTCGCCCCTCGCTTCATACCAGGCGCGGATGAGGCCAATCGCCATCGGATGCTCGACAACCTTGCGTCCGAACGCAGCGGCGACCGCCGCATAGGTGATGTCGTCATGCGTCGGCCCAATGCCGCCGGACGTGAAAACATAATCGTACCGTGCGCGCAGCGCATTCAACGCCTCGACGATAGCCGGTTCATCGTCGGCGACGATCCGCGCTTCCTTCAGCGCGATCGCGCGTTCGGTGAGCCAACCGGCGAGATATCCGATATTCGCGTCGCGCGTGCGCCCGGAAAGGAGTTCATCGCCGATAGCGAGAATCGCGGCTGTCTTCTCGCTCATGCAACCGCTCCGGGAAATGTTGCGCAGCTTTTACGGACAATCCGCATAATATCCGCGACACTTATGGGCTCGCGTACAGCGTTCATGCCGATCGTCGCGGATTTGTCCGCATTATCCGCATGCATCCGGCGTGCGAAAATTTCGTTCATAGCGGGAAAAAGCCTAAAATCTCGGATACGCACGCGCCGCTCCTCAAAGCAATTCATCACTCAGCCATAGTAAGGCCTGTTGCGGGGTGTTGGATAACTTTTGTTTCGCAATAAATTCAGGGACTTGCGCCCGCCAGCCCAATCAGCGCCGTCGCCGCGCGCGGGAAGCCTGACGAGACGAAATCCGTCACGCCTCAAGCGCCTGACAGTGCCAGCGGAGATGGTCCTCAATGAACGTCGCGATGAAGAAATAGGAGTGGTCATAGCCGTCACGCATATTGAGCGTCAGCTTCTGGCCCGTCTTGCGCGCCGCGTCGGCGAAAAGTTGAGGACGCAGCTGCTCGCTCAGGAACTGGTCCGCCGTTCCCTGGTCGATCAGAATATGCGCGGCGCTCGCGCCCCTTGTCTCAAGCAGGCGCGTCGCATCGTATTCGGTCCATGTCGTTTCATCAGCGCCGAGATAATTCGCGAACGCCTTCTTTCCCCACGGAACCGACATCGGCGCGACGATGGGAGAGAACGCCGAGCAGGACCTGAACTTTTCCGCGTTCTTGAGATGAAGGGTGAGCGCGCCATGACCGCCCATCGAATGCCCGCTGACGCCGGTGCGGGCGGCGTCGCTCGGAAAGGCCGCGCCGACAAGCGGTAAAAGCTCGTCAACGATATAGGAATACATCCGATAATGTTTCGACCATGGCGCCTCAGTCGCATCGAGATAGAAACCGGCGCCCTTGCCGAAATCATAGGTTTTCGGTTCCATATCCGGCACGTCGTCGCCGCGCGGGCTCGTGTCGGGCGCGACAATCATCAACCCGAGCTCGGCTGCGATGCGCTGCGCGCCGGCTTTCACGGTGAAATTATCGTCCGTGCAGGTGAGACCGGACAGCCAGAAGAGCGTCGGATACGGTCCATTCCCATGGATTTCCGCCGGCGGGGTGAAGACCGCAAAACGCATGTCGCAGGAAAGCGCGTTGCTGGCGTGTTTCCATACCGCCTGCTCGCCGCCGAAAGATTTCGAGGAAGAAATACGTTCCAAAGCCTGCTCCACCATGTTGATCGTCATCGTTGTAGGTCGTCATCTTTTCTGAAAGCTCGGATGACTCTTTCGTTTTATCGCCCATCCGTCAAATCAAGCGCCATATAAAGAACGCCTTCCTCGGGGTTGTCGTAATATTTCTGCGTATCGACAAAACCGAGGTTGCGATAAAGCGCAATCGCCGCGTCGAGCCTTGGCAATGTATCGAGGACCATGCGCGCATAACCGCGTCGCCGCGCTTCATTGATGAGGGCGACAGCAAGCTGGCGACCCAGACCCTTTCCATGAAAATCAGGACGGACATAGAGTCGCTTCATCTCACAGACGCCCTCTCCCCTGTCCTTGAGACCGACGGCCCCGGCGCCTGCGTCGCCGACGCGCCCGAAAAGCAGGCATTTGTAGAACGCCGGAAAGGTCTCCATCTCCCGGTCGAAATCCTGAAAACACAGATCGACGCCGAGAAACGCCGCGTATTCCTGAAACAGCGACTTGACCGCCGCGACATCGTCCCGCGTCTCCGCAAGGCTGATCGTGATCCCCGGCGACTTCTCGTTTCCCATCGCCGACAGGACTACTCCATCCCTCTAGGCGCGCAAAGGCGGGGACAGAAATAGCGAGCGTTCCGCGGCCCGCCGGCGTTTGAGCGAGGCGAGCACGACGCGCTCGCCTTTGATATCCGCGGCGACGATATGCCGGAACGCATCGGCCGCGCCTTTCCGATCGCCCGCATTGAGCCGCCGCAAGACTTCTGTCCTTGCAAAGCCCTGCCGTCCCATATTGTAGGCGAGGCATACGAGCGCGGAATATTCGTTCTCATTGAGCGGCACGGCGACAAGGTCTCGCACCGCACGCTCGGCGTCCCTGACATCGGCGATCAACAGCGTCTCGGCTTCCGCGGCCGTGATCGCCATTCCCCTCCGGGCCGTTCCGGCATGGCCATAGCCGATCAGCCACTGACCGGCGAGGTAATAGGCGTCGAGGCGCAAGCCTTCGCTCTTCTTGATAATGTCGAGGCCGCGATTGTTGATCACCAGCCAGCCATTCGCCGAATGAAGGGAATCGGGCGCCGAAGGCAGCGTCCGGAACCGCTCCCGGCCGAGCGGCGTCAGTTCGCGAAAATAGGAAACGCGCGGCGCGCCGGGCGCCGACGACGCCGGTCCCCGCGTCAGCGAAAGGGTCGAAAGCGCCAGCACGAGTATCGCCGCAATGACGAGCAGCGGGTTCTGCATCCGTCGATCCTTAGGCGATGCGCCCTTAAAATGAAATCCCGCCCCGGCTCCCCCGCCTATTGCCGGAGCATCACGATCGCGCCGGCGCCCTTGATGCCGCCAGGAACGGGCACAGGCGTCAGGTCGTAATCAGCGTTCAGCACCAGGCGAACGTCGGAATTCAATTCGATCCGCCTGGCGACGATCGCAGTATATTCCGATTCATCGGCGACTGCGCCGGACGCGTCGGCGAGAAAGCGTCCGTTCGGCAGGTAGATCGTGCCGACAAGCCTGCGCGCATTCGGCGTCGTAATCCTGAAAAGCCGTGCGCCGCTTCCATTCGGGTCTTCGAAAATCAAAAGCCCCGCCAGCAGGCCGGTTAACGGGGCGGTGAATTCAACTTCCGCTGCGCCGGCAAAGGTCATCTTGGCGTCGTCGCCGGTGAAAAAGAACCCGACGCCATCGCCGAAAGCTTTTGCGTTCCCATCAATGCGAAGTTCGCCATTGTCGATGATGTATACGCCCGGCGAAAATGTGACATCGGCATCGTTTACAATCCTAAGGTCGCCGCAATAGACGCCGGGGAATAGCGTCTCGACGCCGGACGCAACTTCGAAATCGGTATGATCGCAGCCGCTGAAGGATGGCGCCTGGCGCGATGCAAGCGGGTCGCTCTTCACAGGACAGTCGACCAGAGGCTGGGGCGAGAAATTATGCCCCTCGCCCTCATATCCGCCCGCCGAACAGATGAGCGCCGATTCAATCGCGGCCGATTTCAGAACGGAAAGTCCCTTAACATTCTTCGAATTGGAAAAGACCGCGCAATCGTCGCCTGAAAGGCGCGCATTCTTGTCGAGATAGACGGTGCGCGATGCATTCGGATCGGTGCCGAGAACGCAGATATTGGCGCTGCCGCCCGCTTGCGCGGAAGCGCTGACAGCGATGTCGATCGGGCTCTTGAAGATGCCGACCAGAAAGGTCGGCTGCATGGCGTAGTCTATGTCAACGTCGACCGTCGCGGCCGTTGAATCCGCGCGCGCCGCATAATGCGCGGCGCTGAGATTGGCGTCTTCCGACAGGCTGCTCGCCATTGACGCTTCGGCGACAGCTTTCGGCGTCGCGGCGTCGGTTTTCTTCAACAAGAACTGGTGAGCGCCGGCGAGCGCCGCCCTGTCCGCCGCTTCCTGCAATTCAGTCTGGATGGATGTGTAACGCGCAAAGTCGACGCCGGCGCCGACGCAAGCGAGCAGGAGCGGCGCAAGCAGCGCAAACATGAGCGCCACATTGCCGTTACGGCTGGATGACAATCTCGAGACCATTCGGCCCCCGGCGCCAGATGCACTCCCCCAACGCCGTAATAAGGCTTGCGGCCTTCAAAATCGTAAAAAAAATTTAGGCATTTGTTAACGCAAAATGAATGGCCCCATGCCGCCTAATCCACCTGCTCGCCTATTCTCTCAGGAAGACCGTTCCGCCCGTCGGGCCGACGCCCTCCGGGGTCGGAACATCCGTTGCGCCGTAATCGGCGTTGAGCACCAGCGACGGCGAGCCCGTCATGCTCAACTTACCGATGACAAGGGCCGTATAGGCCGAATTGTCGGCGATCGGCATCACCGATTGAACCTGCAACACGCCTTTGGGCAAATAGATCGTCCCGAGAAACGTCCGGGCGTTGCTGCTCTTGATGGCGTATCGCGCGCCCTCCCCGGCCTCAGCGCTTTCCCAGAAAAGGATGCCGGCCATCAGGCCTGTTTTCGGCGCCGTCAGATGGATGATCGCCGTTTTTCGAAAATCAAATGTCGCATCGTCGGCGAAATAGAACCCGACATTCTCGCCGTAAAGCCGCGCGCCTTGATCAACAGTAAGCGCGCCGCCGTTTATGATGTATTCGCCCGGCGCGAAATGAACGTCGGCTTTCGAGGCGATGCTGATGCCGCCGCAATAGACGCCCGGTTGAAGGTCGTAACGCGTATAACCGGTGAGCGTCGAACCCGTCGTCGCATCGATAACGGCGATAACGCCGGCGAGAATATCCTCCAGCACTTTCGTCAGGCGCTGCGAATGATCGCCGATTTCAAGGTCGACATGATCGCAGCCGCCAAAGGACGGCGGCGTCCTGTCCGCGAGCGGATCGGAATAAGCGGGACAATCGGTCAAGGGCTGGGTCGAATAATTAAGAGAGGAGCCCCGGTACCCGCCGCCGGAACAGATGAAAGCGGCGGACAGCTTCGCGAGACCTGACACCTCAATGCCGCCGGGCGAGGTCGAGTTCGACAGGATGGCGCATTTCGGGGCTTCAAGCGCCGCGCTGAGATTGGCCTTGATCGCGTTGTGGTCTCTGTCTTCCAGCGCAATGACGCACATATTGGTGACGCCCTGCGTCACCGCCGTCGCGGAAACGACAATCGGATCTTCATGCGGCGCGATGTTCGACAGGAAGAAGCTCTTGCGGCTCGGTTGGGAGATTTCGACCGTGACCGCGTTTTCCGGCTTAACCGCGTCGGGCTTCATGGCAAAGGCGCCAAGCGTCGGCCCGAACTGCCTCTCGGCGGACGCCGCCAGCATGGCTTCAATCGACTGCTCGGTAGAGTTCTCAAGCAAAAGCTCGCGCGCCCCGCGCAACGCCAGCGTATCTGCCGCGTCCTGGAGCGCATCGCGCTGGGAAACGCGCGCGCGAAAATCAATCGCAATGCCGGCCGCGCAGAACAGCGCGGGTGCAACCAGCGCGAATGTCAGGGCGACGTTGCCGTTGCGGTTGTTGAGGAAGCCGACGCCCATTTACCCACTCACACATGACGTCTCCCCCGCACCCTGTCTGGCGGATGTTTCCTTCAAAACCGTAAAATTTTTTTAGGTCTTCATTAACGTCCGCTTTAACGCCGGCTCCCGCCCCGACGGAACGCGCAAAAAATGCGCTCCGATACGGTTGATCTCCGCCCTTTTGGGCGCCAGATACGGGATTGCGCCCAACAAGGACCCGATCCGCATGCAATACGCCGACGCCGATGACGCCGCCGACATCAAGACGGGCGAGATCAAGCTGCACGGGCCCGGCGACTTCGACGGCATGAGAAAGGCCGGACGGCTCGCGGCCGAATGCCTCGACATGATCGCCGCCCATGTGCAGCCTGGCGTCACGACCGGCCGGCTCGACGATCTTATCCGCGAATTCGTCCTTGATGCGGGCGCGCTGTCGGCGACGATCGGCTATCGCGGCTATCGCCATGCGAGTTGCATTTCGCTCAATCATGTCATCTGCCATGGCATCCCCTCCGACAAGGTCCTTAAAAACGGCGACATCATGAATATCGACGTCACCGTCATCGTTGACGGCTGGCACGGCGACACGAGCCGGATGTACTGGGCGGGCGAACCGAAGGTGAAGGCGCGCCGGCTCATCGACACGACCTATGAAGCGCTGGTGAAAGGCATTGAATCGGCCAAGCCCGGCCATACGCTGCGCGACATCGGCCGGGCGATACAAACCCACGCGGAAGGCCAGGGCTTTTCGGTCGTGCGCGACTTTTGCGGCCACGGGCTCGGTCGCGTTTTCCATGACGCGCCGAATGTCGTTCATTACGCTGAGTATGTAGAAAAAATAGGATTCAATAATGAAATAATTCACCGCGCGCCTGAAATCGAATTGAAGCCCGGCATGTTTTTCACCATTGAGCCGATGATCAATGAGGGAAAGCCGGAGGTGAAGCTGTTGAAGGACGGGTGGACCGCCGTGTCGCGCGATAAGTCCCTGTCCGCGCAGTTCGAACATTCTATCGGCCTCACTGAAACCGGCGTTGAGATTTTCACCAAGTCGCCCGCGGGCCTCGACCGGCCGCCCTACGCCGTATGACGCCAAAGGGTGACGCGCCCGACCATCACGCCGCCGGCCACCGCGACCGCTTGCGCGACCGGTTTCGCCGCGCCGGCGTTGAGGCGGTTCAGGATTACGAACTGCTGGAACTGATCCTTTTCCGCGCCATTCCGCGAAAGGACGTCAAGCCGCTCGCCAAGGAGATCATCCGCGTTTTCGGCGGCCTGCCCCAGGCGCTGGCGGCGCCGGTGGAACGCCTTACAGAAATCACGGGCGTTTCCGGGAATGTCGCGCTCGAGCTGAAAATCGTTCACGCCGCATCGATCAAGCTTACGCAGGCGCGCGTGCTTGATCGCCCGATCATCTCATCCTGGAACGACCTTCTCTCCTATTGCCGCGCGGCGATGGCCGACGAAAAGACGGAAATGTTCCGCATTTTGTTCCTCGACAAGAAAAACATCCTGATCGCCGACGAGATTCAGCAAAAGGGAACCGTCGACCATACGCCGGTCTACCCGCGCGAGGTCGTCAAGCGCGCGCTGGAGGTCGGCGCTTCGGCGATCATCCTCGTTCACAATCATCCTTCCGGCGACCCGACCCCCTCGCGCGCCGACATTGAGATGACGAACCAGATTCAAAAAGCCGCTTCCGCGCTTAACATCCGCATCCACGATCATCTCGTCATCGGCCACAAGAGCGAGGTGAGCTTCAAAGGGCTGGGGCTTCTGTAAGATATGCCGCGCATCATCACCATTACGCCGAACCCGACCTATGACTTCGCCGTCGATGCGCCGAAGATCGAGCCCAATCGCAAGCTGCGTTGCGTCAATCCGGAAAGCCATCCGGGCGGCGGCGGGCTCAATGTCGCGCGCGCGGCGACACGGCTCGGCGCCGACACGCTCGCCATTTTCACGACCGGCGGGCTTTACGGCGCAGCGCTTAAAGGCCTTGTCGCCGAAGAATACGTGCCGATGCACGCCATTCATGTCTCGGGCGAAACGCGCCTCGCCTTCCATGTGCGCGATGCGTCGAGCGGAGACGAATACCGGTTCAACCTTCCGGGATCGGAATTATCCGCATCCGAACGCCGGGCGGTTCTCGACGCCGTCGCGGCGGAAGCGCAGGCAGGCGACATCGTCGTCGGCTCCGGCAGCCTTCCGCCGATGCAGGGGAAAGGCGCGCAAGACACTTTCTGGGCGGATGCGGCGAGGGCCGCCAAATCGAAAGGCGCGCGGTTCGCGCTCGATTCGATCGGCGGCCTTGAGCCGGCGCTTGAAGAAGGCGTCTTCCTTCTCCGTCACAATGAGCATGAATATCAGGCGCTATCCGGCGGCGCGCTCAAATGGCCGGATGAGATTTCGGCTTTCGCCAAAAGCCTCGTCGACAAGGGCTCGGCCGAGCGGGTCGTCATCACCCATGGCGGCGACGGATCGGTCATGGCGAGCAAAGCAGGCGCCGTCTTCACGCCGGTCTTTCCGGTCCGCGCTCATTCGGCGGTCGGCGCCGGCGACAGCTTCGTCGCCGGGCTTTGCGTCGCGCTGATGCAGGAGCGGCGCGATGAGGATGCCTTGCGCTACGCCTCCGCCTGCGCCGCCGCGACCCGCCTTTCAAGCGGCACCTCGCTTTTCAAAAAAGAAGACGTTGAGCGTCTCTACAACTCGAAAAACTGATCTCCATGCGCAAAATCCTTTTTCTCGCCGCGATCGTTTCTATCGCCGCCATCGCACCGGCCGGGGCGAAGATGGTGGCGTTGAGAAACGTCACCATCATCAATGTCGAAGATGGGAGCCGCCAAAGCGATCAGACCGTGATCATCAAGGACGGCGTCATTTCGAAAATCGGCGATGCGGGCCGCGTCGAAATC